>CANRMR010000010.1 GCA_947631785.1 uncultured Clostridia bacterium
AATGTACAATTAGAAATCAAGTACCAGGAAGCATATCATTTGTTCCATCAGTAGCTGGTCTAATTATAGCAGGAGAGGTAATAAAAGACATAATTAAAAAGTAAAAAAGAAAAACCACGAAAGGTTTTACCATTCCAGTAAAAAAATGGATGTAAAAGAGATGGTAAAGGAAACTTTACCATCTAATTTTTTTGTATGGAGCGAAAAATGAAAAAATTTTCTACTCTACTCGATTTTTTTAGTGGACATAAACTATAATTATTCATAAAATATAATAATAGAAAAAAGAGGAGGGAGATAGATTGGAGTTAAATGATAAAAAGATAGGTTTTTGTTTAACTGGTTCATTTTGTACCTTTAAAAATACAATTTTACAAATAAAAGAAATAGTAAAATTGGGAGCTAAAGTAATCCCAATTATGTCATATAATGCTTTTGAATTAGATACAAAATTTGGAGATGCAAAAGATTTCATAACTCAAATAGAAGAAATAACTCAAAATAAAATTATTCATACTATCCAAGAAGCTGAACCAATTGGTCCTAAAAAAATGACAGATATTATGATAATTGCTCCATGTTCACGGAAATACTATTGCAAAACTTGCAAATGGAGTTACAGACACACCAGTATTAATGGCTGCAAAATCGCATTTGCGTAACAGTAATCCTTTAGTAATTGCTGTATCTACCAATGACGGATTATCTGGTTCTGCTGCAAATATTGGAAAACTTTTAAATAGAAATAATTATTATTTTGTCCCATTTAGACAAGATAATCCATTAACCAAACCACGTTCATTAGTATTTGATTCAAGCTATATTATAAAAACATTGGAATATGCTCTAAATAAAGAACAGATACAACCAATATTGTTATGAATATGATAATTAAAAACAAATACAAACATTTTTTTGATTTTTTTTTAAAAAAAGTATTGACAAAGAAAATTTGTTCGTATATAATAAATTCAGAAAACGAAAATATGTTTGTATTTGGAGGTAAAGAATATGAAATTAAAAAATAGAAAAATAAACAGGAAAATTATGATAAGAAATATGATAATATTATTATTTATTATTTTTGGAGTTATGTTTTTTAATAACACCTCATTATCACATACCGATGTTAAGCATAAAACAATTTATGCATGTTCAGGAGATACATTATGGTCAATTGCAAAAAATGAACAAAAAAAGAATGAATACTATTATAATAAAGATATAAGAGATATAATAGATGAAATTAAGCAAATAAATGGTTTAAAGGATTCTAAAATTCTTAATAACCAAAAATTAGAAATACCTACAATAAATTAAACAAAAAAGCAGATAATTAAAAGTAAGCTAAAATTATTAGAAAAATTGTTTCTATAATTTTAATTTTGCATAAAGATAATTTATCTGCTTTTTAATTTATTATAAATTAGCTAAAGGGTTATTTTCTACTGCATTTCTTACTTGTTCATTAGAAACATGTGTATATATTTCAGTTGTAGAAATACTTTCATGTCCTAAAAGTTCTTGCAAAGCTCTAATATCAACATTCCCATATTGATACATTAAAGTTGCTGCAGTATGCCTTAGTTTATGAACAGAATATTTGTGAACATCTAATCCAGCTTTTTTTAATTCTTCTTTAACAACATACTGAACAGTTCGATTGCTTATTCTTTCTTTTCTTTCACTTAAAAATAGAGCATCTTTTGAGTCATATTTAACTTTATCTACAGCTCTTGTAGGTAGATATTCATTAATTGCTTTAATACAAGCAGGATTTAAATATATTGTTCTTTCTTTATTTCCTTTACCAATAACATTTAATTTATTTTCACTAAAATCAATATCTTTAATATTAATACCAACAAGTTCTGAAAGACGCATTCCACAATTTAAAAATAAAGTAATAATTGCATAATCTCTTTTATTATTTCTAGAACTTTCAGATGTTACATTTAAAAGTTTTTTACTATCATCTAAAGATAAATATTTTGGAAGACGCTTTTCTAGTTTTGGTGTTTCTAAATTTTGAGCAGGGTTTACAACAAGTAAATTAGCTTTACTTGATAAATAATTAAAAAAAACTCTAATACTTGCAACTTTTCTTGCAAGAGTTGCAGGTTTACTTCTATAGTTAGTTTTTAAATAATATAAATAGGCATGAATGTCATCTAATTTAACCTTTTTTAGGGTATCAATTGAAAGGTCTTTATATTCTATTTTAGAAAAATCATCTTCTTTAGTATACGAAAAATGTACCTTTAAAAACTTTAAGAAATTAGCTAAATCATAGTTATATTCTTTTACAGTATTTTGAGATTTATTTAGTATAGTAGCTGAATAATCTAAAAAAGAGTTTAAATAATCAGGGTTATTTTCTCTATTAATCATAATCTTCACTTCCTTAGTATCTTTAGTAGTCATATTATATAATAAAAAATAAAAAAATTAAAGACATTTTTCTATTTTGTTAAAATATTGACTTTTACATATATTTGTAATAAAATTATATATTAGGAAATAAATAGAAACTACATTTATTTTTTAACATATTACTTGAAAAAAATAGGAGAATATAAATGTTATTTATCAAGATAAGTTTATTATTAATACTGTTTGTATTTGTATCTTACAGGATTGGATTATTATTAAACAAAATACTAAAAAATCATAATCTTTTAGTAATATCTTTGTATGGATTTATAGGAATTGCTTCTTTTTTGCAAATTATTTATATTCCTATGATTTTATTACATGTATCATTTAAAACAGTATTATATATAACTTTATGTACTTTGATATTATTTATTGCTATTTCATTTTTAATATGCAAAGATGATGAAATAAAATTATTAAAGTCTAATGCCAAAAAACTAAAAAACATAAAGAAAAAAAATGTTTTAGTTATATGTATTTTGTGTTTAGTAGTTTTATTTCAAGCTACAACATCTTCTATATTATTTAATGAAAATGCTGATGATGCTTTTTATATAAGTTTAGTTGAGGAAAATAAATCTTCTGACGAAATTTATGCTAATGCACCATCTTTAGGAATAAATAATACACTATTTTTATCTAGATATATGGTTTCAGGTTATGAACTATTTTTATCAGTAATATCTAAAACATTTGATATAGAATCAACAATTTTAGCTCATACTGTCATTCCATTTATAATGATTATTTTTTCATACATTGCTTATTATATATTTGCAAGAAAATTTTTTAATAACGAAAAATCACAAATATTTTTATTGTTACTTTCTATTTTATTTTTATTTAGTGGATTTACAACTAGATTTAGAGGAATAATATTGCTAAGTAGAATGTGGCAAGGGAAAGAAATATTCTTAAACATTGTTCTAACTTTAATTATATCAAATCTAATTGGATTAAATAAAAATAATATAAGGAAAAGTATAACTAAATTAGTTATTTTAAATTTTTCTGCTGTATTTTTTACAAACACTGCAATTTTTTTAGTACCTTTTGCATATATGGGATTTGGAATAATAACCATTTTAAAAAAACAAATGAGAAATTTTTTTGGTTTACTTTTATCAGGAATACCTATTGCAATTTATGCTACTTTATATTTAACAATTGTGCAAAATATAAGGGGATCAACATATTATGATGTAAATATATTTGAGGTATTCAAAGACTATATTGGTACAGGATATTTTATTGTTTTATACATAATTTCTTTAATTATAGTAGCTTTGAAAGGAAATAAAAAAGCTAGAAATTATTTTTTGCTTATACCAATTATTAATTTAGTAACAATATATAATCCTATATTTACTAATATAATTACAAAATATTTTACTGGTTCAGAAGTTTTTTGGAGATTATTTTGGCTTTTACCAATAGAATTTACAATTGTTTATGCATTTACTATAATTGCATATTTGAAAAAAAATAGAATTTACCAAATAACTGTAATATTAATAGAAATATTACTAATAGTTATGTCTGGAAAATTTGTCTATACAAAGCAAAATGGATTTGAAAAGCCAGAGAACTTAAATAAAATACCACAAGTAATTTTAGAACAAACTCGGATATATTTTAGACAAAAGTAAAGATAAAAATATAACTGTAATGGCTATGCCAGAACCGCTTCACAGTACAACTATAAGACAAATTACTTCTAAAATTAATTTATTTTGGTCAAGAGACCATTACATGCAAGAATTATTTACAAAAGAAGAATTAGAAGAAAGAGAAAAAATACATATAATTTATAAAGAAATAGTACCACAAATATCACAAGACGAATTTAACGAAATTCGCAAAAAGTATAATGTAAATTGGATTATTATAGATATGCTAAATAATGATGTTATAGATTATTTAGATAAAACTAATCCAATAGAAAAAAGCGAAATAGGGGGATATTTATTATATCAATATTAAAAAATATAATAGAAAGGGATATTAAAAATGAAAAAAATTACAAATTTTATTGTAAACAAAAGATATCTTATTTTAATTATATTTATACTACTAGCTATGGCATGTGCTATTATATCTAATAATGTAAATATAAATAATGACATGACAAAATATTTACCAAGTACATCAGAAACAAGAAAAGGAATGGATATAATGGAAGATGAGTTTTCTGATGTAAAAGAAACAAGTTCTCTTAATGTAATGTTTAAAGGCTTAAAAAGTGATGAAAAATTAAAAATTCACGAGGAATTAGAGCAAATTGAAAATGTATCTTCAGTAGATTATGATGAAAGCTACGATTATAATAGAGATGACTATACCTTATATGTTGTAAATGTAGATGATACAAGCGATTCGGAAATTGCAAGTAGTGTTTACAATGAGGTTACTAAAAAATATGAAGACTATGATGTTGCAACAAGTGGTGCAATTAAAAATAGTAATATTGATGTACTTCCAACTTGGATTATTGTTGTTGCAGTTGTTGGAGTTCTTGCAATTTTACTTATTATGTGTGAATCATACATAGAGCCATTATTATTTTTGTTTTCTATTTTAATTGCAATATTATTAAACAATGGAACAAATGTTATTTTTAGCAGTGTTTCAATGATAACAAGTTCTATATCTGCAATTTTACAATTAGCATTATCAATGGATTATTCAATAATGCTTATGAACAGATTTAGACAAGAAAAGGAAAATGAAGAAAATAAAGTTAAAGCTATGCAAAATGCTCTATATAATGCTTTTAAATCTATATCTAGTAGTTCGGTTACAACAATTGTAGGGCTAGTTGCACTTGTATTTATGAGTTTTACAATTGGAAAAGACTTAGGTTTAGTTTTAGCAAAAGGGGTACTATTTAGTTTAATTAGTATTTTCTGCGTATTACCTGGACTAATATTAATATTTGATAAGCTGATTACTAAAACTAAGAAAAAAACTTTAAATATTAAGCTAAATAAAGTAGGATCTGCAAGTTTTAAAATGAAGTATCCATTAACATTATTTTTTGTAATAGTATTTATTGCAAGTTTTATGCTAAAAGGAAATCTAAACATTTTATTTACTGCATCTGAAATGGATGATGTTTCAAAAGTATTTGAAGAGAATAATCAAATTGCAGTTATATATAAAAATGAGGATGAAGAAAAATTAAGTAAAAATTTAAAAAGTATTGAGGAAAAAGATAATGTTAAAGAAGTATTAGGATATGCAAATACACTAAATGAAGAACTAAAATATGATGAATTAGTAGAAAAGTTAAATGATTTAGGTTCAGATGTAACAATAGATGATTATCTTTTAAAAATTATTTATTATAAATATCATAATCCAAATGAAGCAAATAATCTTACATTTGATGACATGATAAAATTCATACAAAATGATGTATATAATAATTCTAAAATGGATAGTGAGTTAGATAATGATTTGAAAAAAGATATAGAAAAATTATCAAACTTTACTGATAAAACTTTAGCAAATAAGCAAAGAACATCTGGTGAAATAGCAGATATTTTAGGAATAGATAAATCTAATATTGATGATATTTTGGTATATTATAATTCAAAAAATAACAATGCAGAAATTACACTTAATGAATTTGTTAATTTTATGAATAACAAAGTTTTAACAGATAGTAAATATAGTGCAAGTATTGATAATATAACAAAGGAAAGTCTTAAAACATTGACTAAATTTACAAATAAAAAAACAATACAGACAAAATATACAAGTGATGAGATGGCAAATCTTTTTGGAATTTCTAAATCAGATATGGATAAATTATATACATACTATGTATCACAAAATGAGGTAAATCAAAAACTTACATTATCAGAATTTGCAAACTTTGTAATTTCTGATGTATTAACAAATAAAACATATGCAAATATGTTTAATGAAGAAACAAATAGCAAAATAAAAATGTTACAAATATTTAGTAATACAGATATAATAAATCAAAATATGACAGGCCCAGAACTTGCAAATATGTTTGGAATAAATGAAAAAGTAGCTACGCAAATTTTACTTTTAAAATATATGAATGTAGATAATGGCACAAAATTAACTATTCCTGAAGTTATAAATACAAGTATAAAAATTAAGGATACTACAAATTATTTAAATGGCGTAAATATAGATTCTTTTGAAAAATTAGCTATATTTGCAAAAAATGAAAATAATATAAATTTATTAAAAATGGATAAAGCACATCTTTCTAACATTTTTGATAATATAAGTAAAGGATTAGTAGATAAAGTATATGTTTTAGCAAATTTACCTAATGAAACTTTGATGTCTCCTAAAGATTTTATGGATTTAATAATAAAAATAGCATCAATGGAAAATAGTCCAATAGATAAGGCTACACTAAATAGTTTAAATATTATTAAAATGACAATAGATTCTTCTGTATCTGATAAAGCTACTAAATACACCGCATCTGAAATGTCAAATTTATTAGGCATTAAAAAAGAGCAAATGTGTAGTTTATATGCATTAATAGATTTTACTAATGGAAACATAAACAATTGGAAAGCTACACCTTATGATTTTGCAAATTTAATTTTAAATAATGCAAAAAATGATCAGATTAAAAATAATATTAGTGAAAAAGATTTAAGTAGTTTAAATATGTTATCTACTATAATGAAAAGTTCTATAAATAAACAAACATTTTCTTATAGTGAACTTGCAAATTTTATAGGTTCTGATGAAACTAGCATTAAAAATATATATGGATTATATGCTTCAAAAAATACACAAACCAAACTTACTGCAATTGAGTTTATAGACTTTGTGCTAAATCATAAAAATGAAGATATTTTAAAACAGAATATAAATAACAATGTAATAGATAATTTAAACTTACTTAAATCAGTTACAGATGGAGTGGAGAAAAATACTAAATATTCAAGTGGTAAAATAAGCTCATTACTTGGAATAGATAAATCTAAACTTGATTTAATATATGGTTTATATGTATCTAAAAATATTAATCCTAACCAGAAAATATCACTAAATAC
The DNA here is from genome assembly GCA_947631785.1 of uncultured Clostridia bacterium. Classification (GTDB taxonomy): domain Bacteria; phylum Bacillota; class Clostridia; order TANB77; family CAG-508; genus CANRMR01. The sequence goes on from CANRMR010000010.1 coordinate 7,494, forward strand.
ATTAGTAAACTTTATAGTTAATGATGTTATAAATAATAGTGATTATTCAGAAAATTTTGATAATAATTCAAGATTAAGATTAAATACAATTCAATCAATAATAAATTCATCAACTCTTGGTACTAAATATACAAAAGATGAAATGATAGCAATTCTAAGTAATTTATCAAGTGATCTAGATAAAAACAAAGTTGAACTTTTATACCTATATTATGGTAGTGCAAATGAGTATAACAATGATTGGAAATTAACAGTTGAACAATTTGCAAATTATTTATATGACAATATTTTAGCAGATAGTAGATTTGAAAATTTTATAGATGACGAAATGAGAAATAATATAATAGATAGTAAGGAAAAAGTTAACGATTCTAAAAATATGCTTGTTGGAGACAACTATTCAAGAATTGTAATAAATACAATATTTGATTCAGAATCAGAAGATACATTTACTTTCATACAAAGCTTAGAAGATATGTTAAGAAAGGAAGATGAAGAAATTTACATTATTGGTGATTCACCGATGGCATATGAAATGAGCAAAACCTTTTCAGATGAGTTTAACTATATTTCTATTTTAACGATGATTGCAATATTTATTGTAGTAGCAATTACCTTTAAATCAATACCAATACCTTTAATATTAGTTTTGGTTATACAAAGTGCAGTATATATGACTATGGGAATACTGTCGATATCTGGAGGTTCCGTTTACTATTTAGCTTTGTTAATTGTTCAAAGTATATTAATGGGATCTACTATAGATTATGCAATTTTATATACTTCGTATTATATTGAATTTAGAGAAACAATGAATAAAAAAGATGCAATTATAAATGCTTATAATGAATCGATTCATACAATACTTACATCAGCAACTATTTTAATTATAGTAACTTTTGTAGTAGGAAAATTTGCAACAGCAATAACATCAAAAATATGTACTACATTATCTGAAGGTACGTTATGTGCAGAAATTTTAATTTTAGTATTTTTGCCTGCACTACTTGCAACATTTGATAGATTTATTTGTAAAAAACATGTGCAAAAATAGCACATGTTTTTTCTAATTATATTGACTTTAATTACATATGTAAGATATAATACTAATAATATAAGATAAGAAGCGGATACTAATAATAGTTTAATTTTGAAAGGAAGGATTTTATTATGGAAAAGTCAAAAGTATATTTTTCTAAAGAGATTACTCCAGAAAATATGGTTAATATGTATAAAATTTTAGGAAAAAATTTACCAGGCAGAGTTGCTGTTAAATTACACTCTGGAGAAAAAGGAAACAAAAATTATTTAAGACCAGAATTTGTAAAAAATATTGTAGAATACGTTAATGGAACAGTTGTTGAGTGTAATACTGCATATAATGGAGCAAGAAATTATACTGATAAACATTTAAAGTTAATAAAAGAACATGGTTGGGATAAGTACTTTAAATTTGATTTATTAGATAGTCAAGGACCAGATTTAGAATTAGAAATTCCTAACGGAAAAGTGCTAAAGAAAAATTTAGTTGGTAAAAACTTATCTAATTATGATTCAATGCTTGTTTTATCACATTTTAAAGGACATGCAATGGGAGGATATGGCGGTGCATTAAAGCAACTTTCAATTGGATGTAGTTCATCAGCAGGAAAAACATTAATTCACACAGCAGGAAAAGCTACTAATCAAGAAGATTTGTTTAATAATTTACCCGAGCAAGATAAATTTTTAGAAGCAATGGCAGATGCAGCATCATCAATTGTAAAATATTTTAAAGGTAATATGGTGTTTATAAATGTAATGAAAAATATTTCAAAAGACTGTGACTGTGATGGAAATGCTTCGGCACCATGTATGAAAGATATTGGTATATTAATATCATCAGATCCAGTTGCAATAGACCAAGCATGTTTAGATTTAGTATATAATTCTGAAGATCCAGGAAAAGATATTTTAATAAAAAGAATTGAATCCTTGCATGGAGTTCATACCGTAGAAGCAGCATATGAATTGGGATTTGGAAACAGAGAATATGAATTAATATTAGTTGATTAAATTTAATCTTTAAAACAAATAAAAATTATACATGTTTTTTAAAATATGTATAATTTTTTTGATTTTTTATACATATTTATTGAAAATGTATAAAAAGATGTGATATGATATAATAAATTTTTTAGGATAGAAAGGAAATTTGTATGAGTAAAAAGTTTTATATTACAACGCCAATTTATTATCCAAGTGGAAAATTCCATATTGGAACAGCATATACAACGATATTAGCAGATACTGTAAAAAGATATAAAAAATTGAGAGGTTATGATTCATATATGCTAACTGGCTTAGACGAACATGGACAAAAAATAGAAACAGTTGCTAAAGACAACGGAAAAACACCTCAAGAATATGTAAATGAAATGGCAGATTCAACAATAAAATTATGGAAAAAAATGAATATAGAAAATGACGATTTTATTAGAACAACTGAAAAAAGACATGAGGATGTAGTTCAATTGATTTTTGACAAATTGATGAAGCAAGGAGACATATATCTAGGAGAGTATGAAGGTTGGTATTGTTTACCATGTGAAACCTATCTTACAGAAACACAAGTAATTGATGGAAAATGTCCTGATTGTGGAAGACAAGTAAAAAAGATGAAAGAAGAAGCATATTTTTTTAATATGAAAAAATATCAAAAAAGATTAGAAGATTTTTATAGAAAAAACCCTGATTTTATTCAGCCAGAATCTAGAAAAAATGAATTGTTCAATAATTTTGTAAAAAATGGAATTGATGATTTATGTGTAAGCCGTACAAATTTTGAGTGGGGTATAAAAGTGAAAAGTGATCCTAAACATGTAATTTATGTTTGGCTAGATGCTCTAACAAATTATATAACTGCACTAGGATATATGACTGAAAATGATTCAAAATTCAAAAGATATTGGCCTGCTGATTTACAAATAATAGGTAAAGATATTATAAGATTTCATGGTATATATTGGCCTATTTTTCTTATGGCTTTGGATTTGCCAATACCTAAAAAAATTTATGCACATGGTTTTATTTCTATTAAAGATGGAAAAATGTCAAAATCAAAAGGAAATATTATATATCCAGAACAATTATTCGAAAGATATGGAGTAGATGCAACCAAATATTATCTTTTGAGAGAATTTCCATATGACCAGGATATAATATTTACACCTGAAAATTTTGTGAATAGATATAATGGAGATTTAGCAAATGATTTAGGCAATTTATTAAATAGAACTATTGGAATGATTAATAAATATTTTGATGGAGAAATAAATACAGAAAAATTAATACAGACCGAATTTGATAATGAATTTAAAAATGTGATTCTAAAAAAGGTTAATGAAGTTGAAAACTATTATGAAAATATACATTTTAGCAATGCTTTAGAAAGCATATGGGAAATAATTTCTTTTTCAAATAAATATATTGACAAAGTACAACCATGGGTATTATTTAAATCGGAAAATGAAAATGACAAAAAAAAATTGATATCTGCAATGTGTCACTTAGTTGAAAGCTTAAGAATTATTGGAATTTTACTACAACCAGTATTACAAGAAACGTCAAATAAGATATTTAAACAGTTAAATATAGAAGAAATAGACTGGGATACTGCAAAAGAATTTAAAGTTAATAAAAAAATAATAAAAGTTGTGGAAAATTGTGAGCCTTTATTTATTAGATTAGAAACAAATCAAGAGATGGAATATCTAAAAAAATTAATAAATGGATAGAGTTTATTGCTAAAAATAAATGATTTTATATGTTTCAATCAGATTTTGAAAATTAAAAATTTTATATTGTTACGAATATTAAATCTTAAAATCGAACAAGGGAACATTAAGCTATAAATCTTTTGAAGAATTTCCCAGCATAGTAAATAAAAGATTAACAAGAGCAATAGGTACTATATATGGAGATAGCCCTATTAGTGCAATAGAGGGATTTGAATATAAATCACATATTAAAGAATTAAAAAATCCCCAGCAAAAAACTCACACTTTCTAATCTGCAAAGTTGACCATTTATGTAAAATATGATACAATATAAGTGATGTAGTCGTTAGTAAAGAGGCAAAAAGCCAGCTCATTTATGCTATTAAAATAGTCGATGAGAACAGAAAAATTATGGAGGTTATAATATGATTACAAGACAACATACTGCATTATTCACCATGCAACTGGCAAACAAGTTCGCATACAACCATGAGGAGTTCAAACGGCAGTTAAGATTGCGTTTGCCGTTTGTGCTTCTACCTGATGCCATCTGTGGCTATGTTGGCTCCCGTCAGATGAGCCATTTTGAGGCTACTCCTGACGGAACTGATACTTCCTGGATGGAATTTCCTTCGACTGAGGTTCTCTCACATTTGTCCAAGGACACTGTGGAGGAAAAAGTACACTGCTATATGGCGAAGAGCTATTCCAAATGTGTTGTTGGTGAGGATACCAAGATTGGAAAATTCGACCATCACAACTATGCTCATCAGCACTACCACGACTTAAGGGTGCATATTGTTCAGGACATCTGCATGGACAGGACTATGCGCAAGAATATGGTAAGCGTTAAACAGCGATTTGAAGATTGCTATACGGTTCACCATAATCACAGCATCGTCCTTGATGGTATTCAGTTACGTGAGCAAATCGCTCGTTTTGAAGAACTGGGATTTATCCATCTTTGTGGAAAGGTTCACGAGAGCACTGGAATGCTTCTGGATGGTAACTGGTTTGACCAGTATGTGCTAGGCGCTCTAATAGATACTTATCCTGAGGACTTGGCAAACAGCACGTATCGTTACATGAAATTCTCTAAAGAATTAGACAAGAGAATTAAAACAATGGATTTTACCATCACCGATGAAGAAAAAGCGTCTGTTGTCATCACTGATGATTTGATTAGAACGCTGGACAAACTTTACGCCGAGGCTGGGTGGTACACCTATCAGGAAATTTGAATAGAAAGAAAAAGCCTCTAAAGCAACAGGACTGGTTGATAAACCGGTTCTGTTGCTTTTGATGTGAAATAAAAATAAAAAACACACGAAGTAGGAGAGGGAAATTTTTGATTTCAAATTTGTTTGTATAATTTTATAAAAAACCGAACATTTGTTATAATCAAAATTTTCGCAAATTTAAATGTAAATTTTTTTATTATTTTATAAAATTTTTAAAATAAATTTCTGTTTATAACATTATTAAATAGTTTCATTTGATAAAGCTTCAAAATCAATTTTAAGACATTTTAATATTTAACTAATAAAAGTTATCATTTAAAACTTATTTTGGATATTTAAGAATTACTATTTGTATAATGTAAATTTATTAAAATATTGTAAAATCAATGGCTTTAGAAAAATACTGAAAAATGGCTAAAAAAACGACGCACGAAAATCGATTTTAAGCCGTTTTTAAAAAAAGGTAATATAACTTGTTGTCTATAAATTTGGGCAAAATACTGAAATATAAGGATTTCATAAATTTTTGTAAAAAGAATATAAGAATGATTTAAAATTTTATATAACTAATTAATAAATTATAAAATGATAATAATTAACTAGAAAACCTAAAAATATTGACACATGAGAATCAATTTTAAGAGGTTTTTATAAAAAAGACATATAGTTTGTTGAGTGAGAAAGTCTGCAAAAGGCTTAAAAACAGCGAGATAGGACCTTATCTCAAAAAAGTCCTATTTCTATTTGCACAAAAGTTTCATTTTGTGCAAAGTTATATATATAAAATTAATAAGGATTTTCTCTATCTTCTTCTCTTGCAACTTCTTTCACATCATTTTGGGCACAAAAAATATCAGTTTTTTGTAACTGATGTTTTTTTATTTCTTATATATTGTTTCATTTCCTACATATTGATACATTTTTATTACCTTCTGTAATACCAGCAATAATAAACATACCTATTAATACAACTAACCAAAACCATAATTTTTCATAAAATGCTTTTTTGTTATTTTTTATACTATTAGTCTCCATAAATCCCCCTTATTTATGTTTATAATATATATATTATTTTATACTATACAGTAAAATTTAACAAAATGCAATAATATTTTATTATATAAATAAATTTTAGCATGAATAAATATTTTTATTTAATAATATCCCAGCTATTACCACAATTTTGACAGACTGCAATACTTTTATGTTTTGTAACAATTTTTTGTTTTTTATGTCCAAATAAACTTCCTAATAACATTGGTATTGTTAAGAAAAACCATAATAATGGTCTCCACCACCAACCAATAAATAGCCAATATAATATACTATGATGTTTTGTTTTTAATTCACTTTCTGATACCGTTTGTACATTTACTTTATCACTTCCACATTTAGGACAATTCATATTATTCCTCCTTTTTTATATTATTATGTTATTTTAGTATTGAACTGAATTTCAATCTGAAATTATATTATCATAACGAAAATATACTGTCAATACTTTTATAATTAGTAAAACTACTTATATTCCTGAACATGTTCTTTGTATTTGTAATTTTATTAAATATTATTTTTTAGTTGATATTTATGTTAAATAGTGTTATAATTATATTACAATAAAACTTCAAGGAGGTAGACCCTATGGAAAAATTTTTTGATGTCACACTTGACATCAGCAAAATGACTTTAGAAGAATTATGCAACGCTGAAAATGAAGTTCGGTCGTTGTTAGATCTTATTAGATCTGAAATGACTTATAGAATATTAAAAAAACTATAAGAATGATTTCTTCTAAAAGCAAAACCCCACTTTATGTGGGGTTTTTACTTAATCTATTTATTCGCAAATTTTAAGAAACTATTCATTTTTGTTAAAAATTCTTCGTTTGATTTTGTGGTAACCATTTGATTTACTAATTGTTCTGTAATTTCTGCTTGAGGCATATTTGACATTGCTCTTCTTAAAGCATAAACTACTTCTTGTTCATTTTGTGTTAAGAGGTTTTCTTCTCTTCTTGTACCAGATTTATATATGTCAATTGCAGGAAAAATTCGTTTTTCAGATAATTTTCTATCTAAATGTACTTCCATATTACCTGTTCCCTTGAATTCTTCGAAAATAACTTCATCCATTTTACTTCCTGTTTCAATAAGAGCTGTAGCAAGAATAGTAAGGCTTCCCCCATTTTCTATATTTCTTGCAGCTCCGAAAAATCTTTTAGGTTTATGAAGCGCACTTGGATCAAATCCACCAGATAATGTTCTACCAGATGATGGTATTACAAGATTATAAGCTCTTGCAAGACGTGTTATGCTGTCTAATAATACTACTACATCTTTTTTTTGTTCAGTTAATCTTTTTGCTCTTTCTAGTACCATTTCTGCAACTTTGACATGATGCTCTGGTACTTCATCAAATGTAGAATAAATAACATCACCTTTAATAGATCTTCTCATATCTGTTACTTCTTCTGGACGTTCATCAATAAGAAGAACTATCAAACTTACTTCAGGATTATTATATGTAATACTATTTGCAATTTTCTTTAAAAGAGTTGTTTTACCTACTTTTGGAGGTGCAACAATCATACCTCTTTGCCCTTTCCCTATTGGTGAAATTAAATCAATCATTCTCATTGCATATTCATCTGGAACTGTTTCTAGTTTTAATCTTTCTTCAGGATAAATTGGAATTAAATCATCAAAATTTTTTCTTTTTATTGAATTATCAGGAGATTCATCATTTACTTCTCCAACAAAAATTAAAGCAGGAAATTTTTCACCTTCTGAAGGCATTCTAGATATACCTTTAATTTTATCTCCTGTATTTAGTTTAAACCTTTTAATTTGAACAGGTGATACATATACATCCTTTGGACTTGGAAGATAGTTAAAACCTCTTAAAAACCCATATCCATCTGGTAACACCTCTAAAATTCCTTCTACAATTTCATCGTTTTCATTTGTTAATTTATATCCACTATCCTCTACAATTTTATTTTCCTTTTTTTGTGAATTATCCATTTCTTTTAAGGTTTCTATTAATTCTTCTTTTTTTAATTTTGTAATATTTTTTATTCCTTTATTTTTAGCGATCTCTTTTAGTTCTACTAAAGTAAGGTTTTCTAATTCCATAAAATGTAAGCCTCCTATTATATAAAAATATACTATATTATAACACGAATTTTAGAAATAAACAAATAAAAACAGCAAAAAATTAAATTTTACTGCTTTTTATTTTCCAATATCTATATATACTCTTTCATTTGGCAAATACATATCCAATTTTGTTCTAGCCATTTCCTCTATATATTCAGGTGAATTAATATTATCTTTTTTTTCATTTAAACTCTTATTTAATTGTTCTTGTTCATCTATTTTAGATGAAACATAAGATTGTTCATTTTTATATGCATTTAATGTTTTCTGTTGTTTTATAAAGGTAAGAAACGCATAAACAATTAGAAATGCCATAAACAATTTTAAAAAAAACTTTCTTTTCATAAGTACTCTTTCTTTCTATTTTTATAATATATCTAAAACATTACTTATATTATTCTACAATTTATGTTAAAATCCTTCTTAAATAACTATTTTTTTAATGTTTTATTGTTTTTTATTGGATGATATAATATTTTTTTATAGATTTTTGACGTTTTTTTTCTTAAATTGATACAAATAAAAGAAATTGGTCCAATAAAAATTTTTTTAATCCATTTAAAAATACAAATAAAAGGATATGATATAATTTTTATAAATTTTTTAATCCATGACACTATTAATATATTAGCTTTTATAAAGTATTGGCTAATACACAACATATAAATTAAAATTCCTAATATAATTGCAAAAAATATAAAAGCTCTTATTTGTCCATTATTAAAGACGAAAATTGAATAAATTAATAAAAGACCGAGTTAATAGCCAAAATAAAATATCTTCTATATAAGTAATTGTATTTGTTGTTTTAAAACTTTTTCTTAATATTCTAAATAAATCAAATAATATACCAATTATTAAACCATTTATAATAAAAATTATAAATACATAAGATTGGTTTAATATTTCTGTCGACATAATTTTCTCCTATTTAAAAATTTTACTAAAGAATCCACCACTATTTTTTTCATAATCCTTTTGACTATAAGATAAATTATCTACTTCACCTTCAATAATTACCTCTGATGTATCTAAACTTAATTTATTAATTTTTAGGTTTTCACCTTTTACATTTAAAAGACCAAGTTCAGTTTCTACAACAACTACTTGATCATCAAAACTAAGGACATCTAACACCCCAGAAATACTTAGTCTTTCCCTATTTTCTAAAATTAAATTTTGAATAATATTTCCATTTACAATATTTTGTGAATTTCTTCTATCTTCTACTGTCATAAGTTAATCTCTCCCTTCATTAAAGTGCTTTAAAATATATATATTCAGAGTTTGTCTTTTTTAGAACATATTTACCAGAGAAATTAAAAAAATCCTAGAAATAAATTCTAGGAAAATTTTTATTGTGAATATAACATAGTTCTTATTATATAATTCTATAAAAATTATTATTTTTCTAAATATTCAGGATGCTTAATATACCAATCGATTGTTTTTACAATTCCATCTTCAAATTTTGTTTTTGGCTCCCATCCTAAATCATTTTTAATTTTTGTAGGGTCAATTGCGTAACGATAATCATGTCCCTTTCTGTCTTCTACAAATGAAATTAAACTTTCTGGTTTATTTAATTGTTTTAAAATTAATTTTACAATTTCTATATTTCTTTTTTCATTATGTCCACCAATATTATATCTTTCACCAGCTTTTCCATTATGTAATACTAAATCAATTGCTTCACAATGATCTTCTACATATAACCAATCCCTTATGTTTAATCCTTGACCATAAACAGGTAATTTTTCATTCTTTAAAGCTAAACTAATCATATGTGGAATTAATTTTTCATGATGTTGATATGGTCCGTAATTATTAGAACAATTTGTTACAGTAACATTCATTTTATATGTTTCATGATATGCAAATGCAATTAAATCAGATGACGCTTTTGAAGAAGAATATGGACTATTTGGTTTTATTGGTGATTTTTCAGTAAAATATCCTGTTTCACCAAGTGTACCATATACCTCATCAGTAGAAACATGTACGAATTTGTTAGAGCTGCCTTCTCCCCACACTTGTTTTGCAGCTTCTAATAATGTATGAGTTCCCATTACATTAGTTTGTGTAAATATAAATGGAGTTTTAATACTATTATCAACATGTGATTCTGCGGCAAAATGTACTACCGCGTCAATTTCGTATTTTTCATATACATCTTTTACAAAATCAAAGTCACATATATCTCCTTTAACAAATTCAATTTTATCCATTATATTATTTAAATTTTCTAAATTTCCAGCATATGTTAGCTTATCTAAAACTACTATTTTATATTCTGGATATTTTCTTACCATTAATTCTGCAAAATTACTTCCTATAAATCCTGCAGCTCCTGTTACTAATATATTTTTCATTTTTTCCTCCCTACTACAAGTTTTTGAATAAATCAGTTTTTTGTAATTCTTTTAAAGATGGCCATTTTGCGTCTTTTTCTGATGTAATTAAATCTTCTTTTTTTAAATCTCCCATAGGCCAATTTATTCCAACATCAGGATCATCAAATTTAAGTCCTCCCTCAGCTTTTGCATTATATAAATCATCACATTTATATGTAAATTCTGCCTCATCTGATAAAACTAAAAAACCATGTGCAAAACCTTTAGGTATCATAAACATTTTTTTATTTTCTTCTGTTAAAATAGCACCTTCCCATTTTCCATATGTTTTACTTCCAGGTCTTAAATCAACTGCAACATCAAAAACTTTACCTTTAATACATCTTACTAATTTACTTTGTGTATTTTCTTTTTGAAAATGTAATCCTCTTAAAACTCCTTTTTTAGATTTTGATTGATTATCTTGAACAAAATCATAATTTAATCCTATTTCTTCAAAATCTGCCTTATTATATGTTTCCATAAAATAGCCTCTATTATCGCCAAATACAGTAGGTTCTATTATACATACTCCTTCAATAGAAGTGTCAATTCTTTTAAATTTTCCCATTTTTAAACAGTATTCCTTTCTTTTTTATTTGTATATATTCTTACATACCAATTATAATATAAATATTATTCTTCACCGAATTTGCTTTCAGCTAAATCTTTTAAATATTTCCCATAATCTGTTTTCATGAATTTTTGAGCTAAATCAAGTAGTTGTTTATTTGATATCCATTTATTTTTAAATGCAATTTCTTCTGGGCAACTTATTTGCAATCCTTGACGTTTTTGAATTGTTTGTACAAAGCTTGCAGTTTCAAGTAATGCATCATGAGTACCTGTATCAAACCATGTCATTCCCCTACCTAATTTTTCTACTTTTAATTTACCTCGTTTCATGTATTCATCATTAATAGATGTAATTTCTAACTCTCCTCTTGCAGATGGTTTAACATTTTTAGAAATTTCAATTACTTCATTTGTATAAAAATATAGTCCAGGAACTGCATAATTTGATTTTGGATTTTCTGGTTTTTCTTCAATCGAAATTGCTTTTCCGTTTTGGTCTATTTCAACTACACCATATGCAGTTGGATCTTTAACATAATATCCAAATATTGTTGCTTCATTTTCTCTTTCCATTGCACATTTTAACTTATCTGCAAAATGTTCACCATAAAACATATTATCCCCTAAAATCATTGCAACATTGTCATTACCAATAAATTCTTCTCCAATAATAAATGCTTCTGCAAGACCATTTGGCTTATCTTGTACAGTATAACTAAATTCCATACCCCATTTTGAACCATCACCTAATAAATCTTTAAATGTATTTGTATCTCTAGGAGTAGTAATAATTAATACTTCCCTAATTCCTGCTTGCATTAAAACAGATAATGGATAATAAATCATTGGTTTATCATACACTGGCATAATTTGTTTAGAAATTGCAAGTGTTAAAGGATAAAGCCTTGTACCACTTCCACCTGCTAAAATAATACCTTTTCTATTTTTCATATTTACCTCCTTGTTTATTGTAATTCTATTTTTAAATATCTTTCTAATGCATTTGTATATTCGGGAATATTAATACCCTGTGCTAATAATTTTTCTTTTGAAAGCTGAGAATTAGAAGGTCTTTTAGCAGCTCTTTTAAATTCTTTTGCTGTTGTAGGTACTACTTTGCAGTCGGTTTTAGATATATCAAAAATTTTTTTTGTAAAGTCATACCAAGTTGTAAAGCCTTGATTTGTAGCATGATACACACCATAAGGTATATCTTTTTCAATTGCTTGAGCTATAATATTTGCAAGATCTACAGCATAAGTTGGACTTCCATGTTCGTCTGTAACTACACTTACTTCTTCTTTTTCTTTTCCTAGTTTTAACATTGTTCTTACAAAATTATTTCCATCTCCATATAACCATGCTGTTCTAAATATATAATATTTTTTGCAATTATTTATAATATTTTCTTCTCCATGTAATTTAGTAGAACCATATACAGTAATAGGAGCTTTTGGTTCGTCTTCTAAATATGCTTCATTAATATCTTTATCTCCACCAAAAACATAATCTGTACTAATATGTACTAAAGTTGCATTGTTTGCATTTGCTGCAATTGCTAAATTTCTAGGACCTATTGCATTTACTTTTTCTGCAAGATCCTCTTGCTCTTCTGCTTTATCTACTGCTGTATATGCAGCGCAATTTATTATATAATCAGGTCTTACTTTAGTTACAAAATCCATTGTATCATTACTATTTGTAATATCTAATTCTGCAACGTCAGTACAAATTAATTCATTGTTATCTTTAAATTCATCTTTTACAGCTTTAGCTAGCATTCCATTTGAACCAGTAATTAAAATTTTCAATTTTATAACCACCTTTCATAAGATATTAAACATCATATCATTTTAAGCAACAAAAAACAAGAGAAAAAACTAATTTTCTCTTGTTTTTTTGTTTATTATGTTCCTTTTTTCAAATTCATAAGAACAATTCCAACAATAACAAGACTAACCCCTGTAATTGTTTGCCAGTTATAACCTTCTTTAAATATAAGTACAGATGCAACAAGAGTTAAAATTTGTACAATTCCAGTACATAAAGGCATAATATAACTTAAATCAAACATTACAACTAATCTAGTAAATAGTAAAAAACTTGCAATATAACATATAAAACCTAAAGCACTAATTAAACTAATTCCAAAATTAAATGTTTTATTTTCAATAGAAATAGTTCCTGGGTTACCTCCTAATTTCATCAAAACCAAACCTGACACTGTTAGTACAAGATAAGCTATAATTAATATTATTTTCATTGTTTCTTTTCTCCTTTTTTCCATTTAATAAAATTCTCCCTTTACTTATATTCTTTTAATGAAATGTAATGATTCAAGTTTTTAATCTTTTCATTAAGTACTGAAATTCTAATATTTGTAATAAAAGTTTCTATTAGCAAAAAACCTATAATTGTAAAAAATACAAAATTAACAGGTGCTAAAAACCCAAGTTTAACAGAAATCCATTCTACTGCATTAGAAAAAACGCTCATTAAAATAAGCACAAAACTTCCAATAATCCAAATAACAGAATCAATTATTTGCAACTTTGCTTGTTTTACTCTTCTAATACACAGTAAAAAAGTTAACACAGAAACAACTATTAAAATTATTCTTAAAGTTAATGTCATAATTACTTACACCTCTTTCTAGAAAAATTTCTAATAAACAAAATAGAAAAAACCATATTAAACATATATTCTATAGATTTTAAAGTATTTAAATAGCTTTCTCCAAATTCTCTTTCTTTCATTTCAACTTGAACTTCTTCTATTTTCAAGCCTTTTTTGTAAAAATATACAAGTGTATCTGGTTCAGGTGTAAGGCTAGGATTATTAATGAATTCATCTATTGCTTTTTTATTATATCCCCTCATTCCTGATGTTGGGTCTTTTATTTTCTTTCCAGTTGTTAATCTAATAATAAATTCTATAATATTGCTTCCAAACATCCTAATAGATTTTGGCTTTTTTTTGTTTACAAATCTAGAACCAATTACAATATCGCAATTATCATTTTCCATTTTTTTTACGATATCTTCTAGGTATTTGGCACTATGTTGACCATCACCATCAAACTGTATTACTGTATCATAATTATATTTTTTAGCATATTTCATTCCCATTTGAATTGCACTAGATAACCCATAATTTACTGGTAATGATAAATAATTATACTTATTATTTATACATATCTCTTCTGTATTGTCTGTAGAACAGTCATTTACTATAATATAGTCATAACAGCTGTTTTCTTTTATGTCTTTTATTGTTTTTTCTATATTTAAAGCTTCATTATAAGCAGGCACAACAATTAATACTTTCATTTATTTTCACCTTTCAACTTAATGTTTTTATTGCTTGTTTTCAATATATCTCCAAGAATCCAAACACATGTCTTCTAATGTTTTATTTGCAGTCCAATTAAGTTCTATATTAGCCTTTGATGTATCTGCATAACATGTAGCAATATCTCCAGCTCTTCTTGATACAATTTTATAATTTATCTTTTTACCAGTAGCTCTTTGGAAGGTTTCTACCATTTCAAGCACACTATATCCTTTTCCAGTTCCTAAATTATAGGTAAATATTCCATTTTCTTTTTCTAATTTTTCTAAAGCTTTTAAATGTCCTTTTGCTAAATCAACTACATGTATATAATCTCTTACGCCTGTCCCATCTGGTGTATTATAATCATTTCCAAAAACAGACAATTCTTTAAGCTGACCTGATGCAACCCTTACAATATAAGGCATTAGATTATTTGGAATACCATTTGGTTCTTCTCCAATTAGTCCAGATTCATGAGAACCAACAGGATTAAAATATCGTAAAATGGCTATATTCCATGTACTGTCTGATTTATATAAATCATTTAAAATTTGTTCAATAAAATATTTTGATGTACCATAAGGATTAGTTGTACCTCCTGTTTTACATTCTTCTGTTAAAGGTATTTTTTCTGGTTCACCATATACAGTTGCAGATGAGCTAAAAATAAATTTTTTAACATTGTATTTTTGCATAGTTTCTAAAAGCTGCAATGCTCCAGAAACATTGTTCTTATAATACATAATTGGCTTTTCAACAGATTCCCCTACTGCTTTAAATCCTGCAAAATTAATTACTGAATCAATATTATTTTCTTCAAATACTTTTTCTAAATCATTTTTATTTAAGTAATCTATTTCATAAAATTTAAAAGTTTTGCTAGTAATTTTTTTTATTAAATCAAGTGTTTGTGGTTTACTATTTGAAAAATTATCAACAATAACAACCTCTTTTCCAGCATTTAATAATTCTATAACTGTGTGGCTACCTATGTATCCAGCACCACCTGTAACTAGTATTGACATAATTTTATATTCCTCCTTTTTTTATACAACAATTACTTGAGCAAGTCCAATTAAAACAAATAAAGCTGACATTAAACTAATATTCATATTTCTATTTTTCCCTTTATCAACCTTAATTTTATTACTAGATAAGCAAAATAATAATAAAGGTAAAACAGGTAAAATATATCTTGTTTGATATCCTGAAACATGTACTTCTCCAACTGCAGTAAATGATATATATAAAACTGCGCTAGTCATTGCAAAAACAAGTAAATAAGAAATACACATTATTGCCTTATGTTTAATTTTAAAGTTGTAGTCGTCTTCAGTCAATGATACATAAAGAATAAATAGTAACATAGCAAACATTACATATGAAGAATGTCTAGTAAAGAATACATCAGGATGTAATATCGCATACCAATTATAATTTAGCAAAGTATCTTCAATTTGATTAAATGCAAGTATTAAATCATGCTTTGGATTTGTAAGTAATAATTTTAATTGTTCTTCTACATTTGTATTTGCAGATCTTGTGTCAGATGTAACTTGCGTATTTTTAACATATAATGCAAGCATTACAATACAAATTGATAATATAATGCCAACAACAATATATATTGGAATATATTTTTTGTTATTTTTTATTGTCTTTACTATAGGTAAAATAAACACAATTGCTGCAACAAAAATATAGGACATCGATTTTGCAGTTAGCATTAAAAGAAATAATCCAAATAAAATTATGAAGTTTTTAAGAGTAATTGTTTTGCCTTCTTTATATATTTTAAGACAATATGCAATAAATATTGAGACAACACCAATGCAAAATCCATCTACTGAATAAGAAGCGGAAAGTAAAATTGCATAAGGCATACAGAAAATAACTGCAAATATATTTTTCTTAAAAGGCATTAATTTAATAGCAATTGATATTAAAATTGCATATAATATAAGATTAAAAATCCTTCCTAATATATACATATCAATTATACTTCCACCTAATACTTTAGCAATAAATATTCCAATTGCGGGAAAAAGATATGATATAAAAGGATATGGTGCTGGTATAGAAGGCACATCTTCCATATTAACATCGCTTGTTATTTCAGGTACATATTTATCTTTTATAAATTCATTTATAGAATTAAAATCTAATAAATGAGGCATTTGATCTATTTTTTTATCTGTTATTGGTTTATTAATATAATCAAAATTGAAGTTTGCAACATTAAATGCTGACATAAAATGTCTTTTTTCATCTACTGTATGGTTAAAATTTGTTGTTATTGAAAATATAAGTCCAAATGTAAACAAAGTAAGAATTACATTTTTTGTTACATTATTTGATACATATATAATAAACAAATTTGCCATAAATACTGCAAGCATACAAATTGATGTTGTTCTTATAATTTCTGGATTTTTTGCAGCAATTATACAATATGCAATAAATACAATAAAACTAGCAAGTGTCGAAATATAAATAAGAATTCTTTTGAATTTGTTATCTATAGTTTTAAGCATATCATTAATAAATTTATTTTTTACTACACATATAATTATTAATCCTATAATATAACTAATAATTCTTATTAATGAAAAATAATATGTAGTCCTATTCAAAAAGAATTCACAGTTACAATAACCTATTTCAAATATACAAATCATCAAAATATATAATACTATAGTAAATATAGAAACTGTTTTTTTATTTATTATTTTAGATTCTTTAGTCATTTTTTATTTCTCCTTAGCTATATAATTTTATTATAATTTATTTTTCTAATATCTGTATCTAATCTATAATTTTTATTATAATATGGATCTCCTTTAGTTATTACATTTGACCATCTTTTTACAAATAATTCATACTCTTTTGCAAATCTTTTTTGCTTTTCATCTGAATCGTTTTGACCTCTAGATTTTGACTCGTAGTGATAGCCATAAACATAAGGATTATATACAATTAAAAGCCCCTTTTGTCTTACTTTTAAGCAAAAATCAACATCATTAAAATCTATTGCTAATTTTTCGTCAAAACCTAATAACTCATTGTATAAACTTTTTCTCACCATAAAACATGCAGCAGTTACAGCACTTAAGTCTTGTACAATATTTATATAATCATTTTCTTCAAAGTCTTCTTCTTTAACTTCACGAGATCTATGCCCTGCAAGTCCCCTAGTTCCTATAGTAACACCAGCATGTTGAATACTTTTATCATCAAAATATAACTTAACACCACATATACCAACATCTTTTCTTTGTACATACATTAACATTTGCTCTATCCAATTTTGTGTTAATATTTCTATATCATTATTTAAAAGTATTATATATTCTCCCGAAGCTTTTTTAACACCAAAGTTTACTATTGAAGAATAATTAAAACAGTTTATATCATATTTTTCAACTTTAATCTTTGGATTATTAATTTTATCATAATACTCAAATGTTTTATTATCACTACTGTTATTTTCTACAATTATCATTTCATAATTTTCATATGTAGATTTTTCTACAGATTTTATTAATTTATCTAAATCCTCTATGTGGTCTTTATTAGGTACAATTAGCGAAACCTTTGGATTATCATTTATATCATATTCAATTTTATATGTTCCTTCATATATTCCATCTTTTATTTCTTTAAAAAGAATATTATTTCTTGTTAAATACTGTTTAATTGTTTCTTTTTGTGATTTTGTATTTATTTTTTTTGTTAAATCTAATTCATGATATAATACCTTAGAAATATGATATATTTTATCAGTTTTTTCACTTGTTCTTAATAAAATGTCATAATACAAATCTTCATTTAAGTTTTCTAAAATTTCAGGATATTGTTTTAAAAACTTTGTTTTTACTGCAAACATATTTCCAATATAATTTTTACAAAGTAAAGTATCAATTGCAAAATCTGGCTTAAATAATGGATTTAACCTTTTATTTTCTTGTTTAAAATCACTATCACTATAATATAATATTCCATCACTATTTTCTATTGCAAGAACAAATTCGTATAATGCAAATGGTGAAAGTTCTATATTTTCCCCTATAAACACAATATAATCATTATTAGCATTTTCTATATCATTTTTTGTTATTATTTCAAAATTAGAATAAGTTTGCTCATTAATACTTTTAATTAAATTAGAATCTTCATTTTGCATTACAATTCCAAATTTTAAATCTAAACATGATTTATATTCTTTTTGCATTTCTAATTTATTTAACTTAGGTTCATTATTATAAATCCAAGCACTGTACTCATCTGTTATATCAGGAGTATCAGATTTAATATAATTTGAACATGTCTTTAATAATCCTCTAAATCCATTTTGCTTTATATATTTAAAAATTGCTTTTATATTATTTATTTTAATAATGCTAAATATCTTTTTTAATTTCATTATGACCTTCCTTTTAAAATTAAAATTATTTAACTAATTTTAATTTAACTAAACACTTTTTTATAAAATGTTTTACTCTTCTTAAAAACCTATATATACTTCCGTGATTATCTATATATATGGGTTCTTGTTTTATTTGCTTAAGACCAGCTTGCATAGATTCTTCCGTTGCTTTAAATGGTTCTTTTTTGTATAATAACTCAATTTCAGATTTTTCATCATATTTTGTATTTAACATATCATCTACAATTTTGATAAATTGCTTAAATCCTTTATCCAAAGGAAAATCCTTCATATATTTGATTCCAAAATCAGACATTTCTTTGGCTTTTTCAGGATTTTCTAGTAAATATACAATGGCACTTGCAATTGCCTCTGGTGTAGGTTCAGATAGTAGTACTCCCTCATCTGGTAAATCATATATATTATTTTCTCTATATAATTCCACAACTGGAAGACCTGCTGCCATCATTTCAAATGGAATTCTTGATGGATTTGATGCACTAATGCATAAACCAACTTTACATTTATTATATAATTCATTGCACTTTTCAATAGGTATAATATTTAGATTTTCACAATCAAATTCAAATGTAGCTTGGGCATTTGAACCATAAAGGTAAATTTTTAAATCTGGTTTTAGTGCTTTTACTATTTTTAAAGCTTTAAGTCCAATGTAATCACATCTTCTTGGCTTTTCTGGTTGATACACAAAACAAATTGCATTTTCTTTTTTTACATTATTTAATGGTTTATATATATTTAAATCTGCACCAAAATCAAAATACTTTGAAGATGTGTTAAATTCATTTTGCATTTTATAAGATAACCACTTACCTATAGTTACAGGTAAAAAGCCATATCTATATGAATTTTCAGTAATTAAATATTGATCACCCATTGGGAAGAACCAAGGTTCAAAGTCTTGTATAAAATATGCTTTCTTTTTAGCAGGAAGTTTTTTTACAAAATCTATAGTTTGCCAACCAGTTGCAAATAATAAATCATATTCTTCTTTCATGTCAAATCCAACATAAATTCCTGCATCACATTTTTCATACCATGAATTTACTTTTTCTTTTACAGTTTGAGAAGTTGACACTCCATCTTCTTCTACATATATATCACATTTATATCCTGCATTTATTAATGCATTTACGTTTTGAATAATTGTTCTATGTCCTCCTGAACCTTTTCCAGGATGAGGCATTACCCAAGCAATTTTCTTTCTATTATCCATAGGATCACCTTTTTTATTAATTAATGGATACATAAAACTTCTTCTTAATTCTTGCTTGTCCTTTATTTCTTTTGGCAAATCATACAAATTCGATATATCATCTTGTATTTTGCATATTTCTCCAAATTCAATTTCAGCTTTAATGTCTGTACATACAGAACTTCCATGTTTTCTATAATAGTTTAGAGGTTTGCAGTTCCAACTTATTTTTCCATTTTTAAGAATATTATAGTATATATACCAGTCGCCAGCAACCCTGTATTCTCCTGCCTTTTCAAATATTTCTTTATAATCTTGTTTTCTCCACATAACACTAGAAACATTTAAAATTGTATTTGTAACACTTAAATGTTCTATAATCTCTTTTTTACCATCCCATATATACGATTTATTCCATTCACCAGTTCTACACATATCATATAAATCGTCGGATTTTGCTCTAATTAATAAATTATTTCCATCAATTCTAGCAGATTCACAATAAGATAAAATAACTTCTGGATCATCAAAGGCTTTTATCAATTCTTCTACAAAATTATTTTCTGCACTATCATCTGCTTCTGCAATCCATATAAAATCACCTGTTGCAATATTAAAACCTTTTTCCCATTGCTTAAAAACACATCCACCACTGTTTTTTTCATTAACAATAAACTGAATCTTTATATCACTTGGTATACTTTTTATCTTTTCTTTAATTACATTAACACTATTATCTGTTGAACAGTCATCTAATATAATAAGTTCATATATAGGATATGTTTGCATTAATATTGAATCTATTCTTTCTATAATGTAATCTTCATAGTTATAATTTGGTATGATAACACTTACTTTTTTTGGATTATCTATTATTAATTTCTTTTTTTGGTTTTTGTAAATATCAATTTTTTTATTCACTTTTTCCTCCCATTAGTCTTTTCATTTTTTTATGAATTCTACTAGAAAGCCTTTGTTCAACTTCTGCTTTATAATTTATAAATTCTTGTTCTAGCTTATCTTTTTCATCTTTTAAATTTTTCATAGCTAATTGTTGTGCATTATTTCTAATATTAACATTATTAAGTTCTTGTTTTGTAGCATCTATATCAAAATATTTATTTGTATTATAAAAATTCCATATTTTTTCTTCTTTTATTTCATCTTGCAATTTACTATCTAGTTTTTCAAATAATGGTATAAACTTAATCAAACCATATTTTTCAAACCAATCATTAATATTTATAAATCTTCTTAATGAAATAGTATAAAAAATTGAACGATATAAAATATATTCTATAGGTAAATTTTCTTCATTCCATTCTTGATCAAAAAAATATAACTCGCAATCAACATAAAAACAATTTTTAAATGTCATATCCCATAATCCATCTTTTTTAAAATGTAAATCATTAATTATATTTTTTTGACTACAATCTATTTTATATTTTCCAAAAACTGTTTTTTCATAATCATTTTCTTTATATGTATTGATCTTTAGTGTTTCAATATATTTATTAATAATTTTATCTGCCTTTTCAAAGTTTTTTTCTTCTAAAGCTTTTGTTATTACATTATTTAATAAGTATTCTTGTTTAATGTATTTACTTTTAATTACCCCATTTTCTTCAAAATCTATTGTTTTTATGTTTTGATTTTGTAGTATTTTTATATTATTTTTAATATTTTCATAATGTTCATTAGATTTTTCATTTATTAATTGCTTTTCTACATATTCATCTGTAATTTTCGTAGTAAGTCTATATTTTTCTTTTCTTAAATTATTAAATGAAATATATTTATATTTTATAGGAACTATGTTCTTAGATATTTCCAATAAAAATGAATTAGTAAAAAAGGTAAACATTTCTTCATTATTTTTTAATATTTCTCTAAAAACATCTATTTCATTCATAATAATTGTAGAATTAGATGTAGTATATGGAATATATTTATCAATACTATTATATTTTGGCAATTGTTTGTCAGAAAATATTACATTTGGAAGCTTATAATCTGGCAAAGGATAATAAAAATTTGAATAATATCCATTTTCTTTTAATATTCTTTCTAATCTTGATTTTGTAAATGTTTCTATTTTTTCGGATTCATTACTATAACCTATTATACTTTCAAATTTCTTATTTAAAATGTTTTCAGGATTTCCAACAAAATATCTTAATCCAAATTTGTTATCTAATGCAACCAAAAATTTACCATTATCCTCTAAATATCGTTCTAAATATTTTAGTATTTGCATTAATTTGATATTTTTTCCAAAAATATCAACAATTCTGTTAAGCCCCATAATAACAATATAATTGAATTTTTTGTTTAAGTTTATATTTATAAGATTACCTGCAATAATTTCTAAATTAGGTTCTTTTTCAAATCGCTTAGCAATAGCCTTTGCCTTTACCATGCTTGGTTCAATAGTAGTTACATCTTTACACGTATCTACAAAAACTTGTGTTAATTGTCCTAAATCCCCGCCTAATTCTAGCAATGTATCATCCTTGCTAAAAGGGTACCAATTTAAAATATTTTGACTACTGCAAGATAAGTAATATAAATGTTTATCTGTTAAATCATCAGGAAAATGTTCTTCATAGGTGTTAGAGTCAAATTTATTAATATAATTATCTATTAAATCTTGCTCTACATCTGTAATTAATTCTTCCTTTTCCTGATAGTACTCCAAATTTAACTTCAAAAAAATCCCCTCTTTTATTTTTAATTGTTATATCAAATTTACTATTTTTTAACTTTTAAAACTGTTACTTTAGGATTTATCCTTAAAAAACCAACACATTCTTTTGTTGACATTATCTCAATAAGCAATGCATCATATTTTCTACTTAATACTTCTAATTCACCTGTTTCATTAAAATGTGTGCAACTAAAAGAAATAGTATATTTTCCTGGTGATAGTTTAAAAGTTTCTTGAAATGAAACTTCAACAGTATCTCCCTTTTCATATGTACCTGTTGCAATTCTTTCATACATTGTATTTGTTCCAGTAATTTCTAATCCATTAAAATCTTTAATTGTTAGTGTAAAAATAGGTTCAGATATTTTTTCATTAAAATGTATTTTTGATTTTAAAATATATTCTTTATCATTTTCTAAAATAGAAATATAATTTCCTTCTAAATCAAATATACCATAATCAATTACATCTGCTTTTCCATTTCCATATTCAATTAAATTAGGATTTTCGTTTAGGTGTTCTTTCCAAGTATTCCCATTTTTGCTTGTTTTTATATGTGTATCTTTTTTATCAATTTTTTCTTCTTTGCTTTCAGACTTATTATTATCTAGTCCTACAATTATTTTTTTATATTTATTTACACCTTCTTTTACTCCACCATCAAATATTTTATTACCAGAATCAATTATAATTGTCCTATTACAATTTTTCATAATATCTGTAATACTGTGTGTTACAAAAAGAATTGTTTTATTTTTCTTTTTAAATTGTTCAAATTTTTTAAAACATTTTAATTGAAATGCCATATCTCCTACTGATAAAACCTCATCAACTATTAATATGTCTGGATCTACATTAATTGCACATGCAAAAGCAAGCCTTGCAAACATACCTGAAGAGTAAGTTTTTACAGGTTGATACAAATGTTCTCCTATATCTGCAAAATCAATTATTTCTTGTTTTTTTGATTCTATTTGTTCATTAGTAAGTCCCATTACTTGTCCATGTTGATATATATTTTCTATTCCAGTAAGTTCTGGGTTAAATGCTGTTCCAAGTTCAAGTAGTGAACTTATTTTTCCATTTACTTCAATTGTACCAGATGTAGGTGTTACAACTCCAGTTATCATTTTTAATAAGGTAGATTTTCCAGCTCCATTTTTACCAAGAATTCCTAAAACTTCACCTTTTTTAAGTTCCAAATTAAAATTATTTAATGCTTTAAATTTAGTATGTTTTTCATATTTGGGAAGTATTGTTTCTAATAATCTATCTTTTTTTCTTGCAAACATTTTGTATTCTTTATTTAAATTAGTAATTTTAATTACAACATCTGAATCATTTTCTTGCATATTTTTTTCCTTTCTATACTTTATAATGCATTTTATTTTTTCTTAAATTTATACAAAAATTTGCCAAATACTGGCATGTTCATAATAATAAAGTTAATAGTATAATATTTTAAATTATCATATTTATACAATTTATGAAATACATTCCAATTCTTAAAATTAAAATATTTTTTATTTTTTATATTTTGAAAATATTTCAACCCATCCTGACTTAAATTTTTTAAATTTTCTGGAAAGCTTTTATTATTTTCTGTATATGCTTTGAACACATTTAATTTAACATCAATAAATAAGTTTCTTATTTGTTCAAAACTTTCTAAATTATCTACCATTTTTTTGCTTCCAATTTGATTATTTCCATGTTGTCTGTATAATATCTCTTTTTCATCTATTAATTTAATTTTTCCGTTCATTGCTACAATTAATGATATCCAATAATCATGTGGCATGTATGACACATTTTCTGGAAAAGGAAGTATTTTAGGTATAAATTCTTTTTTAGATAATATAGTACAACCTGTTACACAATTATATAAGTAAACAGCTCTAAAATCATTATATTTTTTAGCTTTTTTTAAAGTATTTTTTAGTTTCATAAAAGAAGGATTAATTTCATGTAAATTTTCATCTACAACAATTAAATCTCCATATACCAAATCTGAATTTGTATTTTTCAAACAATCTATCGATTTTTGTATTTTTTCAGGAAGCCATACATCATCTTGATCAGATAACATGTAATATTTGTTTTCTACTTTTTTTAATAAAAATTCAAAATTTTTAATATATCCTAAATTTTTTTCTTGATAATATACCTTAATTCTACTTTCTTTTTTTTCATATTCTTTTAAAATTTGTATTGTATTATCTGACGACGCATCATCTGATATAATTAAACGAAAATTTTGATAAGTTTGGTTTAAAATAGAGTCTATTTGTTCTTTAATGTATCTTTCGCCATTATATGTAGCCATTAAAATATCAATTGTATCCATTTTACTTTTCCTAACATAAATTATTCTAGTGTAATTTTATATTTAAAAACCATATTTGTCAATATTTCACTTTAAAAATAACTTATATTTCAAATATTTAAAAACGTATTTTAAAGGGCACGCTTTTTTACGTGCCTCGTATATAATTTAATTAAATTAAGATATTACATTTAATTCTGATATTAGGTTTCTATATTTTAGATAAAAAATTATTGCATTTTGCTCATCTAATGATGATTGCAGCTCTTTTAATACAATATATGTTTTATTTATATTGTAAATTGAATTTTCATTTTCTTCTACATTATTTAATAATACATTAAAGTTTGACTCTGCACTTGCAACTTCATCTTTTATTTTTTGCCAATTACCGCACATCTATTTGACTATAAGCATTTATTATATTTGATTTTACTTTTAAAATTGTATTTGTTTTATTATCATCTAAATGGCCTTCTAAAAATTTTGGCAAATAACTATATAAAGTTGCCAAATTATTTAAACTTGCTTGTTTATCATTTGCTTGAATTGATTCCATACATTTATCTAAACTATCACTAAATCCTAAAATATCTTCACCATTTGCATTTAATTTATATAAGTCTAGTATTATAACTGACCAAGAAGAATATATTGTTTGAGTTGTTCCTTCTATTGTTTCCCAGTCAATTGGCTCTTTTAATTTTTTTGAAATAATATCTGGATTCATTTGCGCTGTTTTTGTAACATCACTAGAAGATGATGTATTTCCCTGCTCGCTACTTTCTCCTTGGCTAGATTCTCCAGATGATGATGAAGATGACGATTCTGAATTTTGATTACTACTACTATTTTGACTTTCCTGTTTACTTCCTGATGTATCAGAATTTTGCGATGAATCTTGGTTTTCATTTACTTCATGTATAGATACATAATAATTTGCATCTACAATGTTATTTAATCTATTTAGTAAAAATAATATTTTTGAATCCAAATAAGAAATTTCACTTTTAACTTTAGATTTTATATCATCTTTACTATTAGTAGAACTACTAAATCCTTTTATTGCTATAAACAGAACAATAATAATTACAATAAGTAGAAATATAACATATCTAATAAAATGATTTTTTTCTTTCATAATTTTCCTTTCTAATGTATTGCCATTTTAATATAATATTATTATTCCATAAAAATTACCTTTTATTCCTTTGCATATATAAATTAAAAAAACAAATAATAAATATATATTTTTATTAAGATTTAGCATGATTGGATGTGAATTAATTTGAATACTATTGTAAATTTGTATAGTGAAAAAAAAGGAGAAATTAAAAGATTTTTAAATAAGTATTATGATAAAGATATAGTTTTGGAAAATGATTTAAAATGGGAAAAAGAATTTGAGAATCCAATTGAAATTACAAATATAATATCTGCCCTTATAGATAATAATTCTAAATTTAAAATAAATACATGGATTAGTTTAGATATAGGAATTTTTATTAATGTAACAGAGACTAATTTAGACCAAATAATAAGGTATCTTTTTGAAAGATACCCTTATTAATCATCTTCTTTGTCTTCATCCTCTATTTCATCTTCTAATTCATCATCATTTATCTTTTCATCTATTTCATCATCTGATTTGTAATTTTTATAGTCATTATTAAAATTGTTTGTATCATTTTCTTTATTTTTACCATTTTCATTTTCAGATTCTTCATCATCAATTACTTTAACATCTTTTACTTCTACTTCATCTTCTTTTTGTTTTGCACCACAATTTGGGCAATAGTTATTTTCTATTTCAATTTCTGCATAACAATTTTTACATTGCTTTTTATCTTTTAATTTTAAAAGTTCCATTCTATTTTTCTCGATTGTTTTAGATAAATTATCTATTTGCATACAATATTCATCAAGGTCTTCTTTAATATTTATATTCTCTTCACGAATATGCTTTTGATATATAAGCTCACCTATTTCTTCATATAAATCACTTATTTTTGATTTACATTCATTAATCTTCATTTTTATTTTTGCTTCTTTTGCAAGCTTACTCGTTTTATTTGCTGCTGACTTGTATGTTTGTGTAGCTACATTTCCAATTTTATCGAATAAATCCATTTTTGCCTCCTTGCTCAAATTTAAAGACTATATTTTTCTTTAAATTTACATATCATTTTGTTTTATTTTATCCATTTTTCAAAAAATTTATTCGTCTTTTTTATCTCTTGTCATAAGCATTGTTACAGCATCTTTTGGATTTAAACCATTATATAAAATATCATATACAGCATTTACAATTGGCATATCAATATTATGTATTTTACCAAGTTCATATGCAACATCTATGTTATCAATACTTTCAATCGTCATTCCAACTTGCTTTTTTACTTCATCTAAACTTAATCCTTTTGCAACTAAAATTCCAGCTTTTCTGTTTCTACTATGTTCACTAAGACATGTAACTATTAAATCTCCTAAACCTGTTAATCCGTATAATGTTTGAGAATTTGCACCTAAAACTATGCTTAATCTACAAAGTTCTGAAAGTCCCCTTGTAATTAAAGCTGCAAAACTGTTATCTCCAAGTCCAATACCAAAAGCCACACCTGCACAAAAAGCTATAATATTTTTTAATGCTCCTCCTAATTCTACACCTTTTACATCATTTGAAGTATATACTCTCATAGTATCACACATAAATAAATTTTGAATTTCATTTGATAACTTTTCATCATCAGATGCAACTACCATTGCCGTAGGAATACCAATAGATACTTCTTCTGCATGACTTGGTCCAGACAATACTGCAATTTTTGCATTTGGAATTTCTTCTTTTATTACTTCATCTAAAGTTTTTAAAGAATCTTTTTCAAATCCTTTAGAACATATAACAATTGGTTGATTTGTTATAAATTGTTTATAACATTTTACTGTATCTCTTGTAAACTTCGATGGAGTAACATGAAGTATCAAATCAGAATCATCAATTACTTCTTTATAATCTAAACTACAGTAAATGCCATCTGGTATTACAACATTTGGTAAAAACATACATTTTTTTTCTAAATTTATAAGGTCTTGTTCTTCTTTTGCATAAGACCATACTTTAACTTTATTTCCTTTTTTAGCTAAATGAATAGCAAGTGCCATTCCCCAACTTCCACTACCTATAATTGCAATGTTTTTCATAAGTACACTCCTTTACTTTTTAAAGCTAATTTTGTTTTCTGTTCCATTTAATAATCTTTTAATATTAGAACGATGATTAAATAGGATAATTACAGCAAGTATAATACTGTAAATAAAATAATTTCCTTCTACTATATAATGTTCTGATCCTAAAAATAATGTTAAAACAGGATATAATATTGCTGCTGCAATAGAACCTACAGAAACCATTCTAGTTAGTATCATTAATACTAATGCAAAAACTAAACAAATTAAACCTATTTGCCAGTTTGTCATAATTAAAATACCAAGTGATGTTGCAATTCCTTTTCCTCCTTTAAATTCAAAGAAGATTGGAAATGTGTGTCCTATAATTACACATACACCTGCTATTTGAACAAGCAATGAACCATCCGCTTCTTTTACAATTTTACTAATTAATAAAGCAATTAAAATAGAAACAACTCCTTTTAAAATATCGCATACTAAAGTAATTGCTGCTGCCTTTTTTCCAACTGTTCTTAACATATTAGTTGTTCCTGCATTTCCGCTTCCCTTTTCTCTTACATCAAATCCTGCAAATTTTCTACTAAAAATAACTGAAAAATTAATACTTCCAATTGCATAAGCAATAATAGCTATAATAATATATGGTGCCACTTAAAATCCTTCCTTTCTATCTACTTTCAATTTCTTTATCTGTTTTTTCTCTTACAATAATACGAATAGGTGTTCCTTGCATTCCAAATTCCTTACGAATTTGATTTACCAAATATCTTTCGTATGAAAAGTGAAATAATTGTTTGTTATTTACAAATATAATAAATGTAGGTGGCTTTGTTGTAGCTTGTGTCATATAATAAATTTTAAGTCTTTTTCCCTTATCTGTTGGTGGTTGTACAATGGCAATTGCTTCGTTTAACACTTGGTTTAAAACAGAAGTTGAAACTCTCATTGCATTTTGGTTTGCAACTTGATTTATTAATTCATATAATTTATTTACTCTTTGACCTGTTTTGGCAGATATAAATAAAATTGGAGCATATGTTAAATATGCAAGTTTATTATAAACGTCCTTTTTAAATTTTTCAAAAGTATTATTTTCTTTTTCTATCTCATCCCATTTATTTATTACAAGAATAATTCCTTTTCCTGCCTCATGTGCTTCTCCTGCAATTTTTGCATCTTGGTCAGTAACTCCTTCTGTTGCATCTATCATCATTAAACATACATCTGCTCTATCTATTGCAAGCATTGTTCTCATTATACTATATTTTTCAATGTTTTCTTTAATTTTACTTTTCCTTCTTAATCCTGCTGTATCTATAAATACATATTTTCCAAATTCATTTTCAAAATATGAATCTATTGCATCACGGGTTGTTCCTGCAATGTTACTTACTATAACCCTTTCTTCACCTAATATTTTATTTATTAAAGAAGATTTCCCTACATTTGGTTTTCCAATTACTGCAACCTTTATTATTTCACTATCTTCACCATCATCTTTTTCTTTTGGAAAAAATTCATAAATTGCATCTAATACATCACCAATTCCTAATGCATTAGCAGCAGATACAGGATATGGATCACCCAAACCTAAATTATAAAATTCATAAATATCATCAGAAGTTTTTCCAAAGTTATCTGCCTTATTACATACAAGCACAACTGGCTTATTAGATTTTTTAAGCATTAAAGCTATATCTTTATCTGCAGCAGTTACACCCTGTTTAATATCTGTTAAAAACAAAATAACATCTGCAAGTTCTATTGCAATATCTGCTTGTTTTCGCATTTGAGATAAAATAACATCTTCAGTTTCTGGTTCAATTCCACCCGTATCTATTAAAGTAAAATCTCTTCCTCTCCAGCTTGCATCTGCATATACTCTATCTCTTGTAACACCTGGCGTATCTTCTACAATAGAAATACGATTACCAATAATATAATTAAAAAAAGTAGATTTTCCTACATTTGGCTTACCAATAATTGCAACTAATGGTTTTGCCATTTATTCTCACCTCTTTTCTTTATAGATTATACATGAAATATAATTTATTTGCAAGAAATTAATATGTAATTTTTCCTTCTAATAAATCATCTTGTTTTATCCAATCTTTTACAGGAATAATAGTATATTCATCATCTTTTTTTCCACGTACTATAACCTTATCAATTCCTGCATTTATAATCATCTTTCTACACATTTGGCAACATGATGCTCCATCATCATATTCTTTTGTATCTTGCCTTACGGATACCAAATACAAAGTAGATCCTATCATGTATTTTCTTGCAGCACTAATTATAGCATTTTGCTCTGCATGTACTGCTCTACATGCATCATAACCTGCATGCCTTAAATCTGGAAATTTTTCCTTTTTAGTACAAAAACCTAAATCAATGCAATTATCTCTTCCTCTTGGTGCTCCACTATAGCCAGTTGAGATAATTTCATCATTATTTACAATAACACATCCAATCTTCTTTCTTAAACAAGTACTTCTTTCAGCTACCGCTTTTGCAATGTTTAAATAATAATTAATTTTATCTACTCTATTTTTCTCTTCCATATTTTTCTCCTTTTTCCTATTATTTTACACTTTTTTTAAGGTTTTATCAATTGTTTATTGAAATTTTTTGTGCTATAATATATAAAATAATTTTAAAATATATAGTTACACTAGCGATTTTAATCGCTATCTTAACTTATGAAAGGTTGGTTTTATGGCTTTTGATGGAATTGTAATGAAAAATATAGTGTGTGAATTAAATAATTGTTTAACATCTGGAAAGATTAATAAAGTGTTTGAGCCAAACTCAAATGAAATAGTTTTAGGTATATATTCTAATAGTAAAAACTATGCTTTAGAAATTTGCACAGATTCAAAAAATTATAGAATAAATTTAACTACACATTCAAAACCAAACCCATTTAATGCACCTAATTTTTGTATGCTACTTAGAAAGCATTTAATAGGATTTAAAATAAAGAAATTATCTACTGTTGACTTAGAACGTGTTGTAACCCTAGAATTAGAAGGATATAATGAATTAAATGACCTTATTTGTAAAAAATTAGTTGTAGAATTAATGGGAAAACATAGTAACATTATACTTTTAAATGAAAATAACAGAATTATAGATAGCTTAAGACACTTTGATTTATCTTCAAAATCTACAAGATGTATTATGCCATCTTATGAATATGTATATCCTATATCTGAAAAAGAAAGTATTATGAATTTAAAAAATTTTGAAGATTTTTATAATAAAATTTCAGATAAACTAAATACAGATGATTTAGCAAGTATTTTATCTAGCAAATTTATTGGAATTAGTAAGGAATTTGTATCATATTATATAGACAAACTTAAGCTATTACCACCCTATACAATAGATTCACTTAAAACTTTATATAATACACTTTGTGATATAATTTCAAAAACAGGTTCTAGCAATTTATCTTGTATAGAATTTGTAAACAATAAAAATAAAACAGATTATATAGCATGCCCTACTACTAAGGAAAATGAGTTATCAATTAATTTTTTTATAGATGATTTTTATTTTAAAAAAGAATTAAACGAAAGCTTTGTAAGTTATAAAAATAGCTTACTTACAATACTACTTTCCAATTTAAATAAGTATAAGAAAAAGTTAGATAACATTTCTTTAAAAATTAAGGAATGTGATAAAATGGAACAATACAAATTATATGGAGAATTAATTACAGCTAATTTATATAAAATAAAACAAGAAAACATATCTAGCATTGAACTTGAAAATTATTATGATAATAACAAAAAAATAACAATTCCTTTAGACAATTCTAAATCTCCTTCATATAATGCTAAATTGTATTTTAAAAAGTACAATAAATTAAAAGGAACATTAGAATATGTAAAAAATCAAAAGCAAGAAACATTAGATGAACTAAACTATATTGAAAGTATAATATACACATTAGATAATAGCAAAACAATAGATGATTTAGATGAAATATATTCAGAAATTAATGAAACTTTACTTTCAAAAGACAGAGCATACCAAGCTAAACAAATTCATGCTAAAAAGAAAAATTCAAAAAAGAAAGTAAAAGATACATCTTGGATTCCTATAGAATATACAGTCCAAAATTTTAAAGTTTTTATTGGTAAAAATAACAAACAAAACGATTATTTAACATGTAAAATGGCAAAACCAAATGATATATGGTTTCATACAAAAGACATTCATGGAAGCCATGTTATATTAAAAACAGAAGGCAAAGAAGTTCCAAATGAGGTTTTAATAAAATGTGCTTCTCTTGCAGCATATTATAGTAAAGCAAAATCTTCTTCTAATGTACCTGTAGATTATGCATTAATAAAGCATGTAAAAAAGCCAAAAAATAGCAAACCTGGGATGGTAATATATACAAATTATAAAACATTAAACGTAGATCCTAAAAAATAGTTTTGAATTTTTAATCTATATTATGGTTTTGGGCACGGTACCCCGTGCCCCTACGTATAATTTTATTTATTATTTTTGTTTTAGCATATTTTCATACTCGTTCAGATAACAGATTTTATTCTATTACAAGACATAAGCGAAAAGAAAAATCATTCCTAGAGCTACCGTCATAATGACTAAAGCAAAAAATACCTGCAATAGCAGTATCATTACAATCACCTCCGCGAGCAAAGAAAGGTGAAGTTGAATTAACAAAAACAGCATAATCTTCATTCCAATTAGTTGTTTCTCCTGTAGCATCTCCTTTTTTATTTGCTATTGTTTTATATAATGTTGAATATTTATCACTATCTCCAATGTCTGTAAATACATTTCCATTTTTCAAAAAAGAGCTTTCATTATAATATGATATTGTTGGTTCCCATGTTTCTCCACTTAAATCATATACTCCATAAATATTACCTGTACTACTTGCTCTCATTCCTCCTGCTGTATTATATGAATCTGCTGTTGTGGTACTATATCCAGTTATGTAACGACTATTTTTATTTACATATATTTCATTTCCATTTCTTCCATATTTGCTATGTGTTAGGTATGCTACTGCTCCCCATTCACTGTTTTTAAGCATATGACTTTCAAGATTTGGTGCATAATATCTTGCATTTGTATACATATTCCCTATTGTACAGTTTCTCCAACTACGCATGTTAGGCAATACAGCTATTGCTTTGTCTTTATTATCTTGCAAAAGTATATTCCCTGTACTCTCATTATCTGTATCTACATATTTTTTAGTTGATTTATCTACTAAGCTTGTTTCGTATTTTCCAACCCATAAACCTGTTAATTCGTCATCCCAGCCACCATTTTCTACATCGTTTGTAAATGCCGGGTGTACTACATATTCTTTTGTTGGATCTCCTCCTTCATCTACTCTTTTTGCTGTTTTTTCGCTTCCATCTTCATCTATATATACATCTGTTTTATCTTTTAAAAATACTACATCAATTGTTCCATATCCTACATTTGTATCAGATACTTCTGTTTTTGTTTCATTTGTATAATATGTTATTTTATATGCATATCTTGGTATCCATACAAAATAGCTTTCTACTCCGTCTATTGTTACTCTTGCATTTGCCCACTGTGATTTTGTGTTATCGTCTGTTCCTGATCCTGCTATATAACTGTAACTATATTTACTACTGTCTTTTACCCATGTATTTCCTTCATATTTTACAAGCTCCATTCCATTTGCTTCATCTATTTTTGGTGTATTTACTCCCTTATTTTCATCAAATGTTCCATCTGTTTTTCCTGTAAATTCTATTTGCCTATAATCATATTGCCCTGTATAATAATTTTTATCTTTAAAATTTATTCCTTTTAAGTAATACACTTGATGGCTTTTTTCATTTACTATATATACATCTTTATTTCCTTCTTGGTAATTATTAAATCCACTTCCAAAAGATAGCGATACATTTTCCATTTGTGACAAATCTATAACATAATAGTTTTCATTATCATTTGGATTTTTCTCCATATCACTTGGAACTTCCACTGTTTCGTTTTCTAGTATTGGTAATTTTCCGTTTTTTGAATAATATGTTGTTATTTTATCATCTAAAATATATATATCTTCATACATATCGTTTAATTCTTCTGTATTGTCTTGTTTTGTAAGTACATATGTTGCAGTCCCTGCAATTATTCCAAGCACAATTAGTGTTATTACAAGTACCGACAATGTAACTCCGCTTCTGATTAATATATATTTTTTTCATTTGTTCCCTCCTTAACTTTTTATTTATTATATATTAGTTATAATTATAAATCAATAAAAAATAGCATTTTATTTATTTCTATTTGCTCTTTCTCTTTCTTTACTGTCTAATATTTTCTTTCTTAATCTTATGCTTTTTGGTGTAACTTCTACTAATTCATCGTCTTGAATAAATTCTATTGCTTTTTCTAATGACATTTGAATTGGAGGTACTAGTCGTAATGCATCATCTGAACCTGATGCTCTTGTGTTTGTTAAATGTTTTTCTTTACATACATTTATTGCTAGGTCTTCTGATCTAGAGTTTAAGCCTACTATCATTCCTTCATATACTTCTACACCAGGACCAATAAATAAATCTCCTTTGTCTTGTGCATTGTATAATCCATATGTTACAGATTTTCCATTTTCGAATGCAACAATTGTTCCTCTTACTCTTGATACAACATCTCCTTTGTATGGTTCGTATGAATCAAAAATATGGTTCATTGTTCCTTCTCCCTTTGTGTCTGTTAAAAATTCTGTTCTATAACCAATTAGTCCTCTTGCTGGTATTTTAAATTCTATTTTTGTATGTCCTTCTTCTGCAGGTTCCATGTTTACCATTTCTGCTTTTCTTTGACCTAATTTTTCAATTACATTACCTATACAATCATCCGGAACATTTACTACTAATCTTTCGATAGGTTCACATTTTACACCATTTATTTCTTTAATAATAACTTTTGGACGAGATACAAGTAGTTCAAAACCTTCTCTTCTCATTGTTTCTATTAATATAGATAAATGTAATTCTCCTCTTCCTGCTACTTCAAAAGAATCTGGTGAATCTGTTTCTTTTACTCTTAAGCTAACATTTTTTTCAAGTTCTTTAAATAAACGATCACGAATGTGTCTAGATGTAATAAATTGTCCTTCTCTTCCTGCAAATGGACCATTGTTTACACTAAATGTCATTGTAACTGTTGGTTCATCAATATCTACGAAGTTTATTTTTTCTGGATTGTTAAATTCACAAATTGTCTCTCCAATATTAATATCAGCAATACCAGATACTTCTATAATATCTCCTGCTTTTGCTTCTTCTACTTCTACTTTGTCTAATCCTACATGTGTATATACTTTTACAATTCTACCATTTACTACTTTGTCATCTCTTTTACAAATAGAAACTGGCATTCCAGCTTTTACTACTCCTCTTTCTACTCTACCTACAGCAATTCTTCCAACATAGTCATCATAGTCAATGTTAGAAACTAGTAATTGCATTGGTCCATCTTCATCGCAATTTGGAGCACTTATTGTATTTACAATTGTTTCAAATAAACAGTTTAAGTCTTTTCCTTCTTGGCTTAAATCTAATGTTCCAATTCCTAATTTTGCAGATGTATATACTACTGGGAAATCTAATTGTTCATCATTTGCATCTAATTCGATGAATAGTTCTAGTACTTCATCTACAACTTTTTCAGGATTTGCTCCTGGTCTATCTATTTTATTAATTACAACAATTGGTTTTAAGTTTAATGCTAATGATTTTTTAAGAACTTCTCTTGTTTGAGGCATAGCACCTTCAAATGCATCAACTAAAAGTAAAACACCATCTACTGTTTTTAAAACTCTTTCTACTTCTCCTCCAAAATCAGCATGTCCAGGTGTATCTACTATATTTATTTTAATATCTTTATACATAACAGAAGTATTTTTAGAAAGTATTGTAATTCCTCTTTCTCTTTCTAAGTCGTTTGAATCCATAATTCTTTCTGCTACTTGTTCATTTTCACGGAAAATATGGCTTTGTTTTAGTAGGGCATCAACTAGTGTTGTTTTTCCATGATCTACGTGTGCAATTATTGCTATATTTCTTATTTTTTCATTATTCATTTTTAAACTTCCTCTTTCCATTTTATTATTTATATTTATATTTTTAGTAGAATATTTAAGTTTTAGTTAATAATATAGAAATATTTCTTATATTTTTACTCGATGCTCTCCCACTGGCGCTGTAACTCGCTTTGCTCGAACAGCCCTCAGCGGTCCCCACGACGCGCTCGCAAAAATAACGAAATATTTTATATTATTAACTAAGCATACATTATATTATTAATTATTAATTAAATTCAAATTTTTTATTCCTCTACGTATTCGTTTGATGTTCCTTCTAATTCCTTAATAGATAATTCCATTTTTTCATTCTCTGGATGTATGTCTAAAATTTTAGCATTTACTTTTTGACCTATTTTTAGCACTTCTTCTGGTTTTGCAATTCTAGCTTCACAAATTTGTGAAATATGAACTAACCCTTCTATACCTTCTTCTAATTCTAAAAATGCACCAAATGAAGTTAAGCCAACAACTTTACATGTTACAATATCATTTATATTGTATTTTTCACTAACTTTAAGCCATGGATTTTCTTGCTTTTTAGGATATGAAAATTGTAGTTTATTTTCTTGTTTATCATATTCTTTTACATTTACTGTTATAGCATCTCCTACATTAAATTCGTCTGCTAAGTTTAAATGTTTGTTCCATGATATTTCTGATTTATGAAGCAAACCTTGAACTGGGCCCACCTCAACAAATAAACCATAATTTTCTATGTTTTTAATTACTCCTTCAAATTGCATACCAACTTCTATAGTATTCCAAAATTCTTCTTGCTTTTGTTTTGATTCTTCTTGTGCTATTTTTTTAGCAGAACCAATTATTCTGTTGTTTTTTGGTTCATATTCTATAACTTTAAACTTAATTGTCTTTCCTTTATAGTTTTCTATATTTTCGTTTTTATTAATATTTGCAAGTGACATTGGAATAAAAATATGTATTGTATTTTTATAAAGTACATTTAATCCTTTTTCAGAAATATTTTGTATTTTTTCTTCAAATACTTCATCATTTTTTACCTTATTTTCAAATTCATTTCTTACAAGTCTTGTTTTTACTTTCTTATATGATAATAAAACATTTCCTTGTCCATCGTTCATTTTTAAAATGTCTGCTGTAATTGTATCTCCAACATTAAATTCATCTTTAGGATTTGCATTTTCATCAAAAGAATATTCTTTTTTAGGTATAATACCATCTGCTTTGTAACCTAAATCTACAAATATTTCTCCTTGATTTGTAATAGTAATTACCTTTCCTGTTACAGTTTTTCCTAAATCTACTTCTTTAACAGATTCTTCAAATAACTCCTCAAAACTTTTAATTTCTTCCATTTTATTTTTTTATCCCTCTTTCATACCACGTATGGCTTTTTTAAAACTAAAGGTAGGAGTAGTACTACTCCTACACACTTTTACCATTATACTCCATTTGCTTTATTTTGTCAATGCTATGATGTTATCCATTATTTCTTTACTTACCTTTTCTAATACTTCTTTATCTGTATTTTTATAATATTCTTTAAAATCAAGTGGTTTACCATATATTAATGTAATTTTTGAAAACATTTTATACTCACCTTTTATTCCAACAGGAATAACTGGTACACCAGTTTTTAATGAAAGATATGCTGCTCCATTTTTTACCTTTCCATTTTTTTCTAAACCATTTCTTGTTCCTTCTGGAAATAATCCAAGTAGTTTATTTTCTTTTAAAACCCTTAAAGAATTTTTTGTAGATTCTATGTCTTGTTTTCCCCTTTTTACTGGAAATATTTCAAAAATTTTTGCAAGCCATACAAAGAATTTATTTTGATATAACTCCTCTTTTGCTAAAAAACATACTTTACGCTTTGTACATGAAATTAAAATAACTGGATCCCAATTACTTGTATGGTTACCACATAAGATGTATGCACCTTCTTTTGGTATATTACATTCATCTATTTTTTTAACCCTATGTGTTATTAAGCAAAAAAGATGTATTGCTCCTTTTATTATTTTATGCATTATCTTATCCATTAATTTCCCTCTTTCTTTTAATTATTTCTTCTATTTTTCCATATACTTCTTCTATTGCACTGTTAGTTGAATCAATAACTATTGCATCTTTTGCAACCTTTAGTGCACCAATTTCTTTATTTTTGTCATTTTCATCTCTTTTTTTAATATTTTCAAGAATTTCTTCGTAAGACATATCAATGTTTTTTTCTTTGTTTTGTAAAAATCTTCTTTTAGCTCTTTCATGAACATCTGCATCTAAATAAATTTTTACATCTGCATTTGGGAAAACAACAGTCCCTATATCTCTACCCTCCATAACAACGTCTTTTTCCTTGCCTAAGTTTCTTTGCATTTCTACCATGCATGTTCTTATAATTTTAATAGAAGATACTGGTGACAC
Source organism: uncultured Clostridia bacterium (assembly GCA_947631785.1). Lineage (GTDB taxonomy): Bacteria > Bacillota > Clostridia > TANB77 > CAG-508 > CANRMR01. The sequence continues at coordinate 46,351 of CANRMR010000010.1, forward strand.
AATATCAGATACTTCTTTACTTCTAATTTTTTCAGTTACATCTACTCCATTTAAGTAAACCATGCCATCATCTTTTAAATCTATATTTATGTTTTTTAATAATTGCTTTATTTTTTCTTCTTCATCTAATTTAATATTTTCCTTAAGCATCTGCAGCGCAACACATCTATACATTGCACCAGTATCAATATTTATTAATTTTAATCTATTAGATATTAGCTTTGCAATTGTTCCTTTTCCTGTTCCAGCAGGTCCATCAATAGCTACTATAAATGACATTTTTAATTACTCCTTATCTGGTATTTTTATTCCTTTTGCTACAATTTCTATTTTTTGTACTTCCATTGCTGTTAATTTTTCTATTTCTTGTTTAGATTTTATTTTAAACTGTTCTAATTCTTCGGCAATGTTATATCCATATACAACAATTACCTCCATATATACAATTACACCTTCTGGTGTATTGTTAATTCTAGTTTTTGTTACTTTTTCTATTGCAGGTGACTTTGTACTTAAATATTCAAGTATTTGTCTGAAAACTTGATCAGATATAGTAAAATTTCCTAAATAACTAAATGTTGGTCTAATTACAGATTTTTCGGAAATATATGGTTTTGTCCCTCTACCTGTTAATTTAAATATTTGAAGCGGATCTAATAAATATCCTGAAAAATCTTTTTTTATTTCGAATGTAGGTACAGGAATAACATGTTTTCCTTCTGTAACTCTTGTTCTTCTTGCTGTCTCCATTTCCTCTTTTGTTGCTATATCTTGTATGTAAATTGTTTGACTAATTTCTGGTAAGCCCAAATTCTTTGCAATTTTTTGAACCATCCCATCTGATGTTCCAAGAATTAATATACTTTGAGGATGATATTTTCTCATTGCCTTTTTTATTTCTTGTTTTTCCTCCTCGGTATTAAATAATGCATGCTTTACTGTTTCTATTTTTGTTGGTGCTTTTTTTGCTGAATTTCCAGCAATTACTTCATTGTCTTTAATAAATAATCCATCATCTATAATATAATGTATATCATACTTTCCAGCTACCATTTGCGCTCTATAGCTTTTTCCTGTTCCTGATGGCCCTACAAAAGCATATACCTTAATTTTTGTCTGTAATTTTATCATACTTTCTCCTTTTTGCTTAAATATTTTCATATCCAGGTTTTCCAAGTAGTTTAAACATGTTCTTTTTGTATTCTTCAACTCCTGGTTGATTAAATGGATTTACCCCTAAAATTTTTCCAGACATTGCACATGCAAGTTCAAAGAAATATATTAGTTGTCCTATTGTTTGTTCATCTAAGCATTGAATATTTACAACAATGTTTGGAACACCCCCTGATACATGTGCTTTAATTGTTCCCTCCATTGCTTTTTTATTTACAAAATCTAAAGTTTTATCTGCCAAATAATTTAATCCATCTAAATTATCACCATCTGATTTTATTTTTATTTCAGTATTTTTATCTACAACATTTATAACTGTTTCAAATAGGTTTCTTCTTCCTTCTTGTATATATTGCCCCATTGAATGCAAATCAGTTGTAAAATCTACACCAGCTGGAAAAATTCCTTTTAACTCTTTTCCTTCACTTTCTCCAAATAGCTGTTTCCACCATTCTGTAAAATAATGCATTTTAGGTTCGTAATTTACTAAGATTTCTATATCTTTAGCATTATTGTATAAAATATTACGTATTACTGCATATTGATAACATTCATTATATCTTAAATTATAATCTGAATATTTATCTTGGGCAATTTTTGCTCCATCCATTAATTTTTGAATATCAATTCCAGCTACTGCTATAGGAAGTAATCCTACAGCTGTTAAAACTGAATATCTACCTCCAACATTGTCTGGTATTACAAAAGTTTCGTAATCTTCCTCCATAGCTAATTGTTTTAATGCACCTTTTTTACTATCTGTTGTTACATATATTCTTTTTCTTGCTTCATCTATACCATATTTATTTTCCAAAAATTCTCTAAATACTCTAAAGGCAATAGCAGGCTCTGTTGTTGTTCCTGATTTTGAAATTACATTTATTGATAAATCTCTATCTCCTATCAGGTCAATTAAATCTGATAAATAATTAGGGCTTAGGTTATTTCCAGCATATAATATTTGTGGTGTATCTTGTTTTTTAAAGTTATAAAATGTATTTGTAAGAGATTCTATAACAGCTCTTGCCCCTAAATATGATCCACCAATACCAATACACAAAAACACTTCTGAATCTTTTTGTATTTTTTGTGCAGCTTTTTGTATTTTATTAAATTCTTCTTTATCATAATTTGTAGGTAAATTAAGCCATCCTAAAAATTCATTTTCGTCGTCTGCTTTTTCATGTAGTAATTTGTGAATATTTTCTACTTTTTCGCTATATTCTAATATTTCTTCTACTTTAACTGTAGCATCATTAATATTTAATTTAATTTTAGACATAATATTACACTCCTACTTTATTTTTTATATTATTATTCTATTATATTTTTTATTTAATTTCAAGAGTTATTTTTTGTAATATAAAATTTTATGTTACAGGATAATGGTTTATATTTAATAAATCTACAAAAGCTAGCCATATTTTGTGTAGGGGCGATTTTAATCGCCCGCCACTTCAAAGAACTTGCTTAATAAATATTATGTACAAAAATGTATATAAACTTTTTATAAAATTGTTTTATATCAAAAAAATTATATAGGTCATGCCTAACGTTGGTCTTCGGGCGATTAAAATCGCCCCTTGTATAATATAGTCAATGTAAATATTGGCTATATTTTTTAGTTTATTTTACATAAT
>CANRMR010000011.1 GCA_947631785.1 uncultured Clostridia bacterium
TATCTCTATATGCAAAAAATATATTATTTTTAAAAATTTCATTAATTAAATAATGCTTGTTTTTCAACAGCCTCGATTAAAATCGCCCCTACATCGTTTACATTTTTTTCTTCTTTTATTTTGTTTGTTTTGTTCATTTTTAACATTTTTTTCCTCCTTTTATTATTATCTTTACTTAGGCAAAGGTTTTATAAATTTTAAAAATATGTAAACGAGGAATCGAGCGAAATTTAAGCCTAGAAATTCTTATTAAAATTTTTTAGGGAATCTCACACGCTTGTGAGGGCGCTAAAAAATTTTAATTAGAATTTATGCGTAAATTTTCGTAAGCGACGAAGTTTATCATTATTTTTATAAATTTATAATCCTTTGCTTTGCGATAAATAAAAAATTTTTTATAAAATTTCTATTATAGAAAATATAAGATATTTTTTATTAGGGTATGTCTTTATAGCATTTGGGCGGACAGAGGCGTCCGCCCCTACATTGTTTGGGTATTTCTCTATGGTTGGGTTCGTCAAGACGAACCCCTACATTTGCATTTATTTTTGTGTATACATTAAACATTTTAAATGCAAAAATAGAACCTAATTACATTTGCTCTTGATTTTTTACATCAAAAATATACAAATGAAACTTGGTTCTATTTGTTTTGTATTTATTATTTTTATTTCTTTTAATATATTACTTGTGTGTGTGTGTGTGTGTGTGTGTACTCCTGCAACGGTTTTAGCGTTTAATATATTTCTCATTTGTGTTTCTTCCTTCCTTTTTTCTCTCTTTTATATCTATCTTATATCATAACTTATATTCTTTTGCAATATTTTTCAGAGAAATTTTTTTGCATTTCTTAATTTTTATTTTAATATTTATTAGGGTATGCCTTTGTGGGATTTGGGCAAACAGAGGCGTTTGCCCCTACATCATTTTGGAAATTTTTTTGTTTTTATTATTTTATTTAACTTTTTCGTCCTAACACTACGGAAATGTCAATTTCTTTTTTATTCCTTAGTACCCTTAAGCTTACAGTATCACCAGGATTTTTTTCATAAATATATTCCCTTATTTCATTCATTTTATCTACTACATATTCATCAATACTTATTATAACATCTCCTACTTTTAAGCCAGAGTTTGCTGAAGGTCCATCTAAGCTTATTTGTGCTACATATATTCCGTTATCGAATTCTATAGCTGAATCTAAATATGGAATTACTTCTTTATCAAACCCAAATATTCCAATTGTTGCTTCTTCAAAATTTCCATTTTGTTTTATTTTTTCAATTACTGGTTTTACTACATTAATCGGAATTGCAAAACCAATTCCTTCTGCCGAATTTATTTTTACAGAGTTTATACCTATTACTTCCCCTGTGTTTGTAATTAGTGGTCCCCCACTATTTCCTGGGTTTATTGTAGCATCTGTTTGAATTAAATCTGACATATATACATTATCTTCTATTTTTACTGCTCTATTTTTTGCACTTATTATTCCATTTGTAACAGTTCTTTGAAATTCAAATCCAATTGGATTTCCTATTGCATACACACTTTGTCCTATTTTTATTTGTTCGGAATTTCCTAAACTGACATATGGAAGGTTTGTAGCATTTATTTTAATAATGGATAAATCCACATTTTCGTCTGACCATATTACTGTCCCTGTATATTCTTTTCCATCACTTGTTGTTACATAACAACTACTATATTTTGCACCTGATACATGTTCATTAGATAAAATATATCCATTTTCTAAAACTATAACTCCAGTTCCAAGTCCTAATTGTTTTGTACTATTGTCTGCAAATATGGATGTACCTTTATCTTTTAATTTTGAAATTCCAACAGTGGCATCACTTACATTTTCTATTATATCTACAATACTAGTCTCTTCGTTTTCTGAAAGCTGAATTTCACCAGATGTTCTAGTTGCCGTAATATCTTTATTATCTTTTTGATAATTATCTACTTCTATATTAATGTAAATATCATACATTAATATACTAACTATTGAAATTAAAAGTACTATCCCTGTAGCTTTTAATAAATCTTTAAATCTATTCATTTTATATCCTGCCATAATTATAATCTCCTTTTTTAAATTATGTACCATTTTTTATAATATAAACAAAAAAAAATTGAGGCTTACCTCAATTTCTTTTTATAAAAATACTTACTTCATATCTGATTTTTATTCATATAATGTAATTCTTGAACCATTTACATTCCAAGATTGTATTGGAACATCTCCACTTCCCCTATAGCTTAATGTATATTTATCTCCAGGATCATTATAGTGTCCTCCTCTAGTCATTCGATTATTTCCTTGACATTCTACAGTCCAGTCTAATACATTTCCTGCTAAATCATATATATTTTTAATTTTAAAATTGCCTGATTTTGGTTTATCATCATTTAAATATGAACTCTTATTATTTTTATACACTCCCATATCAATGCTGTTTAATATATAAAAAGGCTTATTATTTGTTACATTTTCACTTGTATTTTTAATATCTTTCATCCATATCATTATTTGATCCCATTGGCTTCCCCATATCATGTGCGTTTTTGTGGTAGATTCATCACCATAAATATTATGTTGAGCAGTATACAATTGATACCATGTTTGATTTGATATATCAGTATTTTCTTTTAAAATTACAACTTTTTCTTGTGATACATTACCACTTTCATATCTACCTATATAAAATCCATTATTTTTTATTACACTTTCTACTAATTTATTATATTCGTCTTGTAATTTTTCTTTTGTTATTTTTGCTGTATCTTGGTCTTTTCCATCATATTCTGATATTATTTCTGGTTCTTTGCTTCCATCTAAATCATTTATTAATGTTATTTTTACACCATTATTTTCTTCATTTATATCGAAATTATATAATACCCCTTTATAATTATCCTTTCCATTTGTTGTTCCATCTATTTTTACTGCCATTGGATATATATTATTATTTACTAATTTTGTTAATTCTTCTTGACTTGATGCTATTGGTGTTTTTACTGGTATCCATACAAATTCATCTTTTGTTTCTTTATTTTGAATTACTAATCCATCTTTTTGGTTTCCTTCTAAATATTTGAATCCATCTGGTAAATATGCTCCTTCCATCTCTACAAATATTTTATCTAATCTTTCTTGTTCTTCTTGTGCTGAATTTTTGTATTTGTCTACTGCTTGTTTGCTTTTTTGAAATATTCCATTTTGTCCTAGGGCTAGGTTTAGGCTAACTCCTGCTAAGATGATTAGAATGATGATTGTTATTACGAGAGCAACCAAGGTAATTGCTGCGGGTTCTTGGGCACGGTGCCCCATGCCCCTACGTTTGTTGTATTCCTTTGTGGCATTTGGGCGGACAGAGGCGTCCGCCCCTACACCTATATTGTATGCCTTTGTAGATGGGCAGACAGAGGCGTCTGCCCCTACATTTGTAGGGTATTCCTTTGTAGTTGGGCACGGTGCCCCTACGATTTTATTTTCTTTTAAAATGTGTACTCTCTCTCTCTCTCTCTCTAGAGCGACAAGGTTTTCATGTTTCATTTGTTTTTCCTTCTTTCTTTTCTTTATTATAATTTATACATTTTTAATTTGTTTTTATTAATTTAATATATTGTTATTTATATTTTCTTTATTTCTTCATATCTTTTTACCTTTTGTGTTGTGGTTTTTGCTAGTGGTTCTTTGGTTATTTGTATTTCTTTTATATGTTTATAGATTGGTATTGTTTGGTTTATTTTCTTTATTTCTTCCCAAATTATTTCTTTGTATTCATCTTCTGTTTTTTCTCCTAATATTTCTTTTATTCTTTCTTCGTTATATACAATTTTTGCTCCTATTAGTAATTCTTTCTTTTTTTGCTCTTTTGCATATACTAAACTTTCTTCTATGTATGGAAGTTTGTTAATTAAAAACTCTAATTCTTGAGGATAAATGTTTTTTCCATTTTTTAATACTATTAGGTCCTTTTTTCTTCCTGTTATATATAAAAATTCATCTTTGTCTAAATATCCTAAATCTCCTGTATAGAACCATCCATCTTTTAATACTTTTTTTGTTTCTTCTTCTGCTTCATAATATCCTAGCATTACACTAGATCCTTTTACTACTATTTCACCTACACCGTCTTCATCTTTGTCTTCTATTTTTACTTCTAAATTAGGTAATACATATCCTATAGAACCTGGCCTTTTTGCTTTGTCTGTTTCTGCAGATATTACAGGTGATGTTTCGGTTAGTCCATATCCTTGAATTGTTGCAATTCCAAAATTGTTGTATCCAATTATTATATCTTTGTCCATAGGTGCTGCTCCAAAAAGTGTTATACGTAAATTTCCTCCTAGTTTATCAATAACGCTTTTAAATAACTTTCTTCTAATATCTATTTTAAGTTTTAAAAGAACATTTGATATTTTAATCATTTTGTTTATTAGTTTTGTCTTTCCTAAGTCATCTATTCCCTTTAATAGTTTCTTATATATTGTCTCTAACACTAGGGGCACAGCAACAAAGACGCTAACCTTATATTCCACTAGGTTTTGAGCAATATATCTTAATCCATCACAAAATGCAACTGTTACTCCAAAGTAGAATCCAAATAAAAATGTAATTGTAGATTCAAATGTATGATGAAGTGGCAAAAATGAAAGAAGTACATCTTGTGGATATAACTTTACATATTTTGCAAGTGCTGTTATGTCTGAACATATATTATTTTGTGATAACATTACAGCCTTTGGTTTATCTGTTGTACCTGATGTAAATAGCATTACTGACATTTTGTTTTCATCTATTTTAATACTTTCATATTTTTTATCTTCTTTTTCTAGCTCCTTTTTTCCTTGTTCTACTAATTCTTCAAAACTAAATGTTTCTTTTCCATTTGTTTTTCCAATTGAAATGTAATACTTTAAATTACTTTCATTTTTATCTTTTATGTTTTTGAATATATTACTATATTTATCCTCAAATATAACCGCTTCTACTTTACTTCTTAATATTAAGTTTTCTATTTCCCCTTCTGGAAGTGCTTTATCTAGCGGAACTACCACTATGTTTGATGTTGTTATTGCTAAATAACTTACGCACCATTGGTAACAATTATTTGCAATAAGTGCTACCTTTTTGTTTTCTAATCCCATGTTAAGAAGTGTTGTCCCTAAGGCTTGGACATCTTCTTTTACTTTTTTATATGTAACTTCTTTATATATTACCTCTTCTTTAGTTGTTTTTTCCTTAAATTTATATGCAATATTATCTGGATATTTATCTACTGTTTGATTCATTAATTCTTTAAAATTTTTTACCTCATTTACTTGGTAAATTACCTTGTTTTTCATAAAAACTCCTTACTAAATAATATATTACTATTTTATTTTATAGTATTTTGCTTTAATAATCAATATTTTTCATGAAAATATTTGCTTTTTATTTTTTTTTTGTATATAATTTTATAAAATAAGTTTTAGCTAAAAAGGAGGGAAATTTAAGTGAATACTTTATATTCTTTAACTAATCCTCAAAAATCAATTTGGCTTACTGAAAGTTATTATCCAAACACTAGCATTGGTAACATTTCTGGAACTATTTTGATTGATGATGTTGTAGATTTTTCTTTGCTAGAAAAAGCTTTAAATATATATGTTCAAAAAAATGATGCAATTAGATTACATTTTACTTATGGAGAAGATAAACATATTATGCAATATGTAAGTGATTATTCTTTCTTCTCTATCCCTAAAGTTTTAGTTAAAAATAACATAGAATTAAATGACTTAACCCAAAAAAACGTAAATACTCATTTTACGCTAATCGATTCTGATTTATTTAATTTTACTTTAATTTCATTTCCAGATAGACATGGCGGTTTGCAAGTTACATTTCACCATCTTATTGCTGATGCCTGGACAATGAGTTTATTTATTGATGAAACAATGGATTTATATTCTAAGCTTATTAATAAAGAAGAAATAGATTATAGAGCTAATCCATCTTATACTGAATATATTAAAAATGAAGATAATTATTTAAATAGTACAAAACAAGAAAAAGATGCTAAATATTGGGATGATGTTTTTAGCCTGGAACCTTCATGTTCTAATATTTTAGAATATAAAAATAATGTAATTTCTACATCTGCTAAAAGAATTTCTTATTCTTTAGATAACTTAATTTATAAGCAAATTCTGGCATTTTGCAAGGAAAATAAATGCTCTATTTTTACCTTTTTAATGTCAATTTATTCTATATATATATCAAAAATAAATAATACCAATTATTCTATAATAGGCACTCCCGTATTAAATCGTTCTACTTTTAAAGAAAAAAATACTGCTGGTATGTTTGTAAGTACCATACCTTTTTCATGCAAAATTGAACCTGATATTAGTTTTACATCTTTTGTTTCAGAAGTAGGATTAAACCAAATGTCTATGTTTAGACATCAAAAGTACCCATATGATTTAATTTTGCAAAATGTTAGGACAAAATATTCTGATGTTCCAAAATTATATGATTTATTATTTTCTTATCAAAATGCAAGAGATAACAAATTTGAATCTAACATTAAATATCAAACACAGTGGCTATTTAATAATTGTATATCTGATAGCCTTAATATTCATATTTATGATATGGATGATAGCGGAATATTAAATATTTTTTATGATTACCAAACTTGCAAATTTAACCAAAGTGATATTAATACTATTCATAATAGAATTTTGTTAATTATTAATCAAGTTTTAAATAATAAAAATATATTATTAAAAGATATAGAATTAGTTAATTTGTATGAGCATAATAAACTAATTGAAGATTTTAATTCTAAAAAATTAGATTATGATGATAAAAAAACATTAATAGATTTATTTGAATATCAAGTAAAAACAGTTCCTAATAATATAGCTGTAAAATATAAAGATGAAACACTTACATATAAACAGCTACATGAAAAAGTATGTAACTGTGCATATATTCTTAGAAAAAATGGTGTAAAAAATAATTCTATTGTAAGCCTTTTAATCCCTAGAAGTATTGATATGATAATTGGAATATTATCTGTTGTAAAAGCTGGTGGATGTTATAATCCTATTGATACAAATTTACCTAAAGATAGAATAATAAATATTTTAAAAGATTGTAACCCTACATGCATTTTAACTACAAAAAAATACTTCTCGAATTATGAAGATTCATTTAACTGTATAGATATTGCAAAAATAAAAAACATAAGCTCCAAAGAATTTCTTCCATCTATTAGCAAACCAGATGATTTATCTTATATTATATATACATCTGGATCAACTGGAAAGCCTAAGGGTGTATCAATTTTAAATAGAAATATTGTAGGTTTATTAAATAGTATACATCAAGTTTTAAAAACTACATCTAATGATGTTGTATCTATGTTTCATACATATTGTTTTGATGTTTCTGTAATGGAAATGTATAATGCACTAACAAATGGTGCAAAACTTATAATCCTTAGTGATGAAGATTATAAAAATCCTTCTAATTTGCTTAAACTGCTAAGAAAAGAAAAGGTTACTATTTTGCAACAAACACCATCTTATTTTTACAAAACAGCTGAATTCGAGTCTAATTTAGATGATTCTGATTTAGTTTTACGTACAATTATACTTGCTGGTGAACAAATACAATCAAAAAATTTATTAAAATTTAAAGAAAAATATCCTAATATAAAAATATATAATGGATATGGACCGACTGAAACTACAATTCTTTCTACTATAGGAGAAATTACTAAAGAGCAAATGCAAAATAACCAAGTTGATATTGGAACTTCACTTTATAACTATAAAGCATATATTCTTGATAATTATCTAAAACCTGTTCCAATTGGATGTAAAGGAAGATTATTTATCGGTGGAGTTGGAGTTTCAAATGGATATTTAAATAGAAAAGAACTTACTAAAGATAAATTTGTGCAAGATCCATTTAATTATGGAACTATGTACGATACTGGTGATATTGCAAGTTTTACTTCTGATGGTAAAATTCAATTTTTTGGTAGAGATGATGATCAAGTTAAAGTAAATGGATATAGGATAGAATTAGAAGAAATCCAAAATAAAATGTTAGAATTTGAAAACATAGAACACCCTATAGTTATTGCAATAAAAGATGAAAAAAAAGGTTCAAATTTCTTAGTTGCATTTTACTTATCAAAAATAAAAATAAACAAAAAAGCTTTAAATGAGCATTTATCTAATTTATTACCTTCTTATGAAATTCCATCTTATTTTATACAATTAGATAAATATCCCCATACAATAAGTGGTAAGGTTGATAGAAAAAAATTAATATCATATTTTGAAGATTACAATAAAAATAATTCAACCATTACTTTGCCATCTAACAATATTGAACAAATATTATATGATACCATTAAATCAATTAATAATATAAATACATTTTCTACCACAGATAATTTTGCAAGTATTGGTATGGATTCTTTAAATATTTTAACTGCATTAATAAAATTACAATCCTTTGATTTAAAAGCACAAGATTTTTATGATTTTCCAACAATTCAATTATTAGCAAAAAAAATAAAAAATAATATTAGTCTTGATATAAAACAAAACCATATTAATTTTAAAGATTTAAAAATAGAAAATATAAGCAAAGACTTTAATTTAAAGAATATTCTAATAACAGGGGCAACTGGATATTTAGGTATTCATATTTTACACGAATTAATTAATAATTCTAAAGTAGAAAAAATATATTGTTTAATTAGACCTAAAAATGGAATAACACCAACAAAAAGACTTTCTGAAAAAATACAGTATTATTTTGGCAGTTTAGATATGTCTAAAATTGAAATAATAGAAGGAGAACTAACTAAAGATCAACTTGGCTTAGATGCAAATAAATATAATGAATTAACAAATGATGTTACTACTGTTATAAATGCTGCTGCTAATGTAAATCACATTGGAAATTATGATTATTTTTATAATGATAATGTAAATACTGTAAAAAATATTATTGAATTTTGTAAAAAAAGCTTGGCAGGACTTGCTCATATTTCTACAATTTCTATTGCTGGATATACTGATGTTTCAAAACAACCTGCTTTAGATTTTACTGAAAAAATGTTATATAAAAAGCAAAAATTATATAATAACGTATATTTAATTACTAAGTTATTAGCTGAAACAGAAATTATTGAAAATTTAAACAGCCGGAAATATAAATGCCAAAATATTTAGACTAGGAAATATTATGCCAAGATACAAAGATGGCACATTCCAGTATAATAAATTTGACAATGCTTTTATAAATAAATTAAGTAGTCTTGTTTATATTAAAAAATTACCAAATAATTATAAAGATTATTTAGTAGAATTAAGCCCAGTAGATTTTTGTAGTAAAGCAATTTTATTACTTTTAGAAAATAATGATAACCAAACTATATATCATATTAACAATCCTAACAAAATTGAACTTACAAAATTATTAGAAATATTATCTAATGATAATATAGAATTAATAGAACCTAAAGAATTTAATGCTAATATAACAAATTATCCAATTAATTATACTAAAAATTTATTTGAAATGATTACTAAACCTAATATTTTAGAAAATAAAATAAGTAATAATATAACTATACAAAAACTGTCAAATCTTAATTTTTATTGGCCAAATTATACAAATAAATATATAAAACATATTAAAAAATTATTATATAAGGAGTAGTTTATGAAATTATCAAATTATAAAAAATTTAGAAATAAAATTTATATTACAATTATTTTAATCGAAATTTTAACTGTAGTTTTATTATCATATGTAGTACCAATTTTAGGAAATTATCCACCACTTTCTGATGTTCCAGCTTTTGAAAATGGACTAGAAGCTCTTAATCATAAGCAACAATATTTTATATTTGGAACTCTTAATGCTGTTTTATATATAGCTTTCGTTTTTATAGCATTTAAAGATATATTTAAATTTTTAAAAAAACATTATACAAATAAAAAAATAAAAGAAGAAGAATTGTCAAAAATACGAAAACAATGTATTATGCTACCTTCAAAATTAATTTTTTTACAAATATTAACTGTAGTTTTAGTTATTGTATCTTGTGCAGTAACTGTTAGTTGGAATATACAAGTATTATTAAAATTAATTATTATTTATTGTTCTTTATATATTTTGGTATGTATAATTACAATTGCAATAATACAAAATTATTTAAAGGAAGTAATTATTCTAACATATAATTATGGTGGCTATGAAAATGCAATGCCAAAGAAAACTAAGTTTTATTATAATTTGTCTATGCAATTAATTCCATTTTTTTTAGCTATTTTAGGTGTTGTTATAATGATTTCATATTCTAAAATTACTGACCAAATAGGTGAAGTTAATTATTTCTACTATAAAAATGAAATCAGTAATAATTTGCAAGATAATCAAATTGTAGATATGCCACATCTTATAGCTTTATTAGATGGTATTGAGAAAAGACAAGAAGATGATGTATATTATATAATATCTCCAGATTCTACTTATACATCTGATAACAGTGAGCTAAGTACATTCTTTACTAAGTATATTAATATGTTTTATGAACAAACAGAAGGAAAAGCATATGAATTTTATGGCATAGACGAACAATCTTATTGCTTTAAACTACAAGATTTAAATGGTAATGACTGGTATATTGGTTTTAAATATCCTGTAACAAATACAAATTTAATAAATACTTTCATAACTATTGTTTTAATTTTATTATTCTTATATATATTATTAATTGTTACTTGGTCAAAAAATATTACTAAAAATATTATTCAAGTTTGTAACAGAATGACTGAACTTGCTACTAATGATGATACCTCTCTTGATAAAATAATACCTATTACATCAACAGATGAGTTTGGACAAATTTGTTTTGCTATTAATAAAATTCAAGAAAAAATGCGAAATTATGTATTACAAATACAATCTAACCAAGATATGTTAGTTGAAAAAGAAAGATTTGCATCTTTAGGACAAATGATTGGAGGTATTGCACATAACTTAAAAACTCCTATAATGTCTATTGCTGGTGCTGCAGAAGGTCTTAATGATTTAATAAAAGAATATGAAACTTCTATTTCTGATAAAGATGTTACAATAGAAGATCATCATGAAATAGCAAATGATATGAAAAATTGGATTGACAAAATTAAAAACTATACATCTTATATGTCAGATGTAATTACAGCTGTTAAAGGTCAAGCAGTTACTTCATCAGATGATATTAAAGAGACATTTACAATAAACGATATGCTAAAACATATTGATATATTAATGAAACATGAATTAAAAAATGCTTTAATAGATTTAAATATTACTTTAAATGTAGATCCTAATTTAACGTTAAATGGTAATATGAATAGTTTAGTTCAAGTAATTAATAATATGATTTCAAACTCTATTCAAAGTTATAATGGAAAAACAAATAAATCTATTGAATTTATTATTGAAAAAGAAAATAAAAATATGGTATTTTCTATAATTGATCATGGATGCGGAATGAAAAAAGAAGTACAAGATAAATTATTTAAAGAAATGGTTACAACAAAAGGAAAAAATGGAACAGGACTTGGACTATTTATGTCTTATTCAAATATAAAAGCACATTTTAATGGTAACATTACTTTTGAATCTGAAGAAGGAAATGGTACTGCTTTCCATATAATAATTCCAAATAAATAATTGATTTACAAATATAAAGGTACGTTTTTATTATATAAAAAACGTACCTTTAATGTTCAAATGAAAAGTATATAAATGTAAAATTATTTATTAATTTATAATAATTTTTTTATTACCTCTTCTATTTTTAATTCTTCTTGTTCTCCTGTTTCCATATTTTTTAAAGTTACTGTATTATTTTTTAATTCTTCTTCTCCAATAACTGCTACATATGGAATTTTTAATTTATCTGCATATTTAAATTTTGATTTTATTTTTTTATTTTGAATATAAACTTCTGTAGGAATATTTTTATTTCTTAATGCTGTTGCAACTTCTATTGCTTTATCTAATTTTTCATCCATAGATACTACTAATACTTTTGCAATTGATTTTTTTTCTTCTTTTATTAAATTTACTTCATTTAACTGATAGAATAATCTACTTAATCCAATAGATATTCCAACCCCTGGAAATGTTTTTTCCGTATAGTTTTGTGCTAAATTATCATATCTACCACCAGAACAAATACTACCTAATTCTTTATATTTATTTAAAAACGTTTCATATACAGTTCCAGTATAATAGTCTAACCCTCTTGCTATAGTTAAATCAAATTCTAAATTTTCTTCTGGAACACCAAAAATTTTTGTATATTCCATTACTTCTTTTATTTCTTTTATTCCTGATAAAAATGTTTCGTTATTAATATTTAAATTTATTAATTTTTCTAATTTTTCATTATTTGAACCATCAATATATATAAAATCTATTATTTTTTCTATTTTTTCTTCTTTAATATCAATCTTTTTTAGTTCTATTTTTACAGCTTCTTCACCTATTTTTTCTATTTTATCTATAATACGCAAAATATCCGTTACTTTTTCTTTTAAATTTAATTCTTCAAATAATCCATTTAATATTTTTCTATTATTAATATGTATTGTAAAATCAGAAAATCCTAACGTATTAAAAGTACTATAAATAACACTAGGCATTTCTGCATCAAAAATAATATCTAATTTTTCATCACCTATAATATCTATATCACATTGATAAAATTCTCTATATCTCCCCTTTTGTGGTTTTTCTCCTCTATATACTTTACCAATTTGATATCTTCTAAAAGGAAATGCAATTTCATTTTTATGCATACAAACATATTTTGCAAGAGGAACTGTAAGGTCAAATCTAAGTGATAAATCATTTTCTCCTTTTTCAAAACGATAAATTTGTTTTTGTGTTTCTCCTCCAGCTTTTGCAAGTAAAATTTCAGATAGTTCTATAATAGGTGTATCAAGTGGTAAAAATCCAAACATTTCATATGACTGTCTAATTTTATCTATCATTTGATTGAACAGTATTTGTTTTTCTGGAAGCAATTCCATAAAACCTGGTAATGTTTTTGGCTCAATTATTTTTTCCTTCATTTCATATTTTATTATATATAATTAATTAAATATATAATAATCTCCTTTCTAATTTTTATTTTAATATTATATCATATAATTAATTATTTGCAAATATATATTTATTTTGCAATTTTATTTTACTATTTATTATTCATTTATTTTTTATATTTATTTTATTATTATTTTATTTATTTATTTTTATTTATTTTATTTTATTTTTTATTTATTATTTATTTATTATTTATTATTTATTTTATTTATTTATTTTATTTTTTTATTTTATTTTTTATTTATTTTATTTATTTATTATTTATTTTATTATTTATTATTATTTATTTTATTTATTTATTTTTTATTTATTTTATTATTTATTTATTATTTATTTTATTATTTATTTTATTTTTTATTTTATTATTTTTTTACTATTTTATTTATTTTTATAATTTAAAACAAAAAAAGCTATTAAAATATTTTTTAATAACTTTTTTATTGGCGGAGATTGAGGGATTTGAACCCTCGCGGCCACTTACGCAACCCTAACGGTTTAGCAAACCGTCCCCTTCAACCACTTGGGTAAATCTCCATGTGTTTGAATATATTCTTTATTTTAAAAAAAATTGGCGCAGAGGGTGGGATTCGAACCCACGGTAGGCTATAAACCTACGCCAATTTTCAAGACTGGTGCCATAAACCAACTCGACCACCTCTGCATATGTTACTTTTGTATTTTCAGTAACAATATATATATTAACACATTTAAGCTTTTGTTGTCAATAGAAAATTATACTATTTTTAAATTTAATCATAAAAATTATCTAAGTATTATTATACTATTTTTTTATAAAAATGTCTTAAAATCCATTTTGAGAGGTCAAATTTTAAAACCTCTCAAAACTAATTATTTTATTAATTCTAATATTCTTTCTAAATCATCATTTGATGTATATTCTATAACTATCTTTCCTTTTTTCTTTCCTACATCTAATTTTACTTTTGTACCAAAAAAGCTTTGAAAAGAATTCTCTATATCTCTATATATTGCTTCATATTTTTCATTTTTATTTTTTTGTTGTCTTTTTAGTTTGTTTTTTTGTTCTGCTTCTCTTACTGTTATTCCTTTTTCTATTATTTTAATTGCCTGAGCATATTGCTTATTTCCATCTTCAATTGCAAGAAGTGCTCTACAGTGTCCTTCCGTAAGTTTTCCTTCTTTTACAAGTTCTAATACTCTCGAATCTAAATTTAAAATACGTACAGTATTTGCAATTGCACTTCTACTTTTCCCTAAAATATCTGATACTTCTTGTTGTGTTAGCTTATATTCTTCCATTAGCACTTTAATTGCCACAGCTTTTTCATATGCATTTAAATCTTCTCTTTGTATATTTTCTATTAATGCTATTTCTTTATTTTTTCTTTCATCATCATCTCTTATAATTGCTGGTATTTCTTTAAGTCCTGCTTTTTTACATGCCCTCCATCTTCTTTCTCCTGCAATAATTGCATAGTAGCCATCTTTTTCAGTTACAATAATAGGTTGTATTAATCCATATCTTTTTATAGACTCTGCAAGTTCTTCTAATGCTTCATTATCAAAATGTTTTCTTGGTTGCTCACGATTTGGTTCAACTTCTGTTATTTTTAAATTTAATATTCTTTCTCCTTCTTGAATTTCATTAATATCGTTATTATCTGCAAATAAAGCTTCTAATCCCTTTCCTAAACCTGTTTTCTTTGCCATCTTTTTTATCATTCCTTTCTTACTTCATATGTTTTGCTTTTTTATCTTCTTCATTATTCTTAATAAATTCTTTTGCTAATTTTTCGTAACATTTAGCCCCTTTAGACTTTGAATCATATACTGAAATTGGCATTCCATAACTTGGTGCTTCACTTAATTTTACATTTCTTGGTATTAATGTTTTATATACTTTATCTTCAAAATAATTTTTTACTTCTTTTACTACCTGATTTGATAAATTTGTCCTTGTATCATACATTGTAAGAATTGCACCCTCTATATATATTGATGAATTTAAATGTTTTTTTACTAAATTAATAGTATTTATAAGTTGTCCTAATCCTTCTAAAGCATAATATTCGCATTGTACAGGAATAAGCACACTGTTTGCTGCTGTAAATGCATTTAAAGTAATTAAACCCAAAGATGGTGGACAGTCTATAAAAATATAATCAAAATCCTGCTTTATTTCTTCCAATTTTTCTTTTAATCTTTGTTCCCTTGACATCATCGAAACTAGCTCTACTTCTGCTCCTGCAAGATTAATATTTGATGGACAGATTGTCAAGTTTTTTATTTTAGTTTCTTTAATTACATCTTTCATTTCTGTATCGTCAACTAAAACATCATATACTGAATATTCTTGCTTTTTATCAATTCCTAATCCACTTGTTGCATTTCCTTGTGGATCTGTGTCAATTAATAGTGTTTTTTTACCTTTTTTTGCAAGTATTGTACTTAAATTTATTGCTGTTGTAGTTTTTCCTACTCCTCCTTTTTGGTTTGCTATTGCAACTATTTTTCCCAAAATGACTTCCTCCATTCTAAAAAAATTAACATATTAATCATATTAAATTATGATTAATATGTCAATATATTTTTTAGCATTTTTTTTAATTTTTTATTAGTTAATGGTTTTATACTAATCGGATGTTTAATATGTAGAGTTGTAGGGGCGATTTTAATCGCCCGAAGACCAACGTTAGGCAATGACCTATATAATCTTTTTGATATAAAACAATTTTATAAAAAATTTATATATGTTTTTATACATAATATTTATTAAGCAAGTTCTTTGAAGTGGCGGGCGATTTTAATCGCCCCTACACCAAATATGGCTAGCTTTTGTAGATTTATTAAATATAAAACCATTATCTAGTAACTATATTTGTAATATAAAAGAACTATGTTTGTCATGAAACAATTGGTTTTTTGCTTGGTATTCCTGCTTTTCTAGGATAGCTATTTGGTGTTTGTTTTTCCTTTTTAATTATAATAATATTTCTTTTTATATCAGTATTTGGCAAAGTAATTTCTTCTATTTTTTCTATTTTTCCTCCTAAAATTTGAATAGCCTTTGTACTTTCTTTTAATTCATCATCTATATTACTTCCCTTCATACAAATACATTTTCCTCCAATTTTAACATATGGCATTAAATATTCAAGCAAAACGTTTAAACTAGCCACAGCTCTCGATGTCGCTATATCATGTTTTTCTCTGTATTTGATTTGTTTTGCAAGTTCTTCTGCTCTTGCATGAATTACATCTATATTAGTTAAATTTAAATAATTTTTTACCTTATTTATAAAATTAATTCTTTTATTTAGTGAATCTACCAAAGTAATATTTAAATTTGGATTTATAATCTTAAGTGGAATTCCTGGAAATCCAGCGCCAGTACCTATATCGATTATTTTACTTGCATTACCTATGTATTTATAAATAGTTAGTGAATCTATAAAATGTTTAGTAATTATTTCTTCTGGATCTGTAATAGCTGTTAAATTAATTTTTTCGTTTTCTTCTAGCAACATATTCATATAATCATAAAATTGATTTAATTGTTTCTCGTGAAACATTAAACCCAAATCTTGCAATTCATCATTTAATTTTTTAATCCAAGTATTTTTTTCCATTTTACCACCTCTTATTCTGTTACAGGATAATGGTTCGTGAATAAATTAACTTAAGAGTAGCTTTGTGCGTGGATGTTATACTTTTCGTTTCAGAGCTATGCGAGAAACGAAAATGTCCAACATCTAAGCAAGATGGAGCGGACTTTTTTTAACCATTATCTAGTAACCTTATTTTCTATTATTTTGTTCTAAATAAATTAGTAACACAGAAATATCTGCTGGAGATACGCCAGAAATTCTAGATGCTTGTCCTATTGATGCAGGTTTTAATTTATTTAGCTTTTGTCTTGCTTCTAGGCTTAATCCCTTAATTTCATTATAATCTATATTTTCTGACAATAATTTTTTTTCTAGTTTTTTAAATTTTTTGACTGCAGCATCTTGCATCTTTATATATCCTTCATATTTAATTAAAATTTCAACTTCTTGTTTTACTTGTATATCTAATTCTTTTCTTTCTTCATCAATTTCTTTCAAATTTTCATATGATATTTCGGTTCTTTTTAACAATTCTGCAAGTTTTATTCCTGTTGTAATTGGTGTCGTTCCATATTTTATTAAAAATTCATTTACTTTAGACGTTGGTTTTATTGTTTTTTGTTTTATTCTTTTTACCTCATCTTCTATTTGTTTTTTCTTTTCAAGAAATTTTTTATATCTTTCTTCTTTAACTAAACCTACTTCGTATCCTTTTTCGGTTAATCTTATATCTGCATTATCTTGTCTTAAAAGTAGCCTATATTCTGCTCTAGATGTCATCATTCTATATGGTTCATTAGTTCCCTTTGTAACAATATCATCAATTAAAACACCTATATATGCATCTGAACGATCTAATATTAATGGATCTTTTTTTTGAATTTTTCTTGCTGCATTAATACCTGCAATTATTCCTTGGGCTGCAGCTTCTTCATAACCAGATGTTCCATTAATTTGTCCTGCAAAAAACATACCTTCTATATTTTTTAATTCTAAAGAAAGTTTAAGCTGCGATGGTTCAATACAGTCATACTCTATAGCATATGCAGGTCTAGTAAATTCAACATTTTCAAGTCCTGGAATAGTTCGATACATTTCAATTTGTACATCTTCTGGAAGCGATGAACTCATCCCTTGTACATACATTTCCTCAGTATTTATACCCATTGGTTCTATAAAAACTTGATGTCTTGGTTTGTCACTAAATCTTACAACTTTATCTTCAATAGAAGGACAATATCTAGGTCCTGTTCCCTCTATTTTGCCAGAATACAAAGGTGATCGATACAAGTTTTTTCTTATAATTTCATGTGTTTTTTCGTTTGTATATGTTAAATAACAAGGTTCTTGCACTATATCTATTGGTGAATTTTCAAATGAAAACATTTCATAATTTTCATCACCTTTTTGTATTTCCATTTTAGAAAAATCAATGCTCCTTTTATTAACTCTTGCTGGCGTTCCTGTTTTAAACCTTACAATTTCTATACCTAATTTTTTTAATGATTCAGATAATTTATTTGCAGGAAATACTCCATCTGGTCCACTTTCGTAAGAAACTTCCCCTATATATATTTTCCCTTTTAAATATGTACCAGTTGCAAATATAACAGCTTTAACATTATAAATTGCTCCAATATTAGTTGTTACACTTTTTACTTTATTTTCTTCTACATTTATATCTACAATTTCTGCTTGTTTTAAATATAGGTTGTCCTGTTTTTCTAAAGTTTCCTTCATTTTAATATGGTATTGCTTCCTATCTGCTTGCGCTCTTAATGAATATACAGCAGGCCCTTTAGACTTATTTAACATTCTAGATTGAATAAAGGCCTTGTCTATATTTTTCCCCATCTCTCCACCTAATGCATCTATTTCTCTTACTAAATGACCTTTAGATGTTCCTCCAATATTTGGATTACAAGGCATATTTGCAACTGCTTCTAAACTGATCGAAAACATTACAGTTTTCATTCCCATTCTAGCTGCAGCAAGTGCTGCCTCACAACCTGCATGTCCTGCACCAATCACTGCTACATCATATTCTCCAGCATAATAACTCATTTTTTTCTCCTTTTAATTTTGTATTGTTTACATAATTTTTTATTTTCCTAGACAGAATTTTGAAAATATTTCCTTTATCATATTTTCTGATATTGTTTCTCCTGTAATTTCTCCTAAATCCTCCCAAGCTTCTCTAATATATACTTGAATTATATCTATCGGGATACTATTTTTTATAGTTTCAATTGCTTTATTTACATTTTTTAAAGATTTTTTTATTTGTTCTTTATGTCTTATATTTGTAATTATAAATTCATTTTCATTATTTAATTTTCCTAAATTAAATTGTTTTATTATTTCATCATATAATTGATTAATTCCAATTCCCTCTTTTGCTGATATTTCAATTATTTCTTTTTCATCTAGCAATTCGTTTTTCTCTATTTTATTTTCTCCTACATCTATTTTGTTTATTAAAACTACACCATTTTTATTTTCTAGCATTTTTAAAATTTCTTCATCTTCTTTTTCTATAGGTCTTGTAGAATCAAGCATAACAATTACAAAATCGGCATCATTGGCTATTTCTTTTGACTTTTTTATGCCTATTTTTTCAATTTCATCTTTTGACGCACGAATACCAGCAGTATCAATAATTTTTAATGGAATACCTTTTAAATTTATATATTCTTCTATTGTGTCTCTTGTTGTTCCTTCTATATTACTTACAATCGCTCTATCTTCATTTAACATTGTGTTTAATAACGAAGATTTACCTACATTTGGTTTTCCTATGATTGCAACTTTAATTCCATCTTTTATAATTTTTCCATTTTCAAATGTTTCTTCTAAATTTTTAAGTTCATTTTTTATTTGTTCTAGAACACTTAAAGCCCTATGGTTTGTTACTTCTTCTACATCATATTCTGGATAATCAATGCTAGCTTCAATATCAACTATAATAGACATTAAATTATCTTTTATTTTATTAATTTTATTGGCTAAAACACCTTTTAATTGTTTAGCAGATTCATTTACTTCTTTTTCACTTTTTGCATTTATTAAATCTATTACAGCTTCTGCTTGAGATAAATCGATTCTTCCATTTAAAAAAGCTCTTTTAGTAAATTCTCCAGGCTCTGCAAGAATTGCACCATTTTCTAAACATAAATTTAAAATTTTTCTTAAGATTACACTTCCACCATGAGAATTAATTTCACACATATTTTCTGTTGTATAACTTTTTGGAGAAATAAAATACGATACTAATACTTCATCTACTAGTTCGTTATTTTTAGGATTTATAATACTTCCATATTTTAATGTATATCCTTTTAATTCTTCACTTTTATTTTTAGGTACAAATATTTTTTTTAATACATTAAAACTTTTTTCTCCACTTAATCTAATAATTCCAATTCCAGCATTTCCTTGTGCTGTAGATATTGCAACAATTGTGTTCATTTTTACAATCCTTCCTTTCTAAGTCACAAATTGGGCTTAAAAAGAATTAAATTTTGGCTAGGAAAACGAGTTTTAAATTTATGAGGCGTACTTTTTGTACGTTGATTAAATTTCAAATGATGTTTGACAACGCAAAAATTGTAATTATTTTTAAGCCTTTGCTCCTTTTTTTACTTAAAATAAAAGTCAAAGTCCCTAAACTAAGAATTAAAATAATATTCTTAGAATTAAAATCTGAACTTTGACTTCAAATTTTTATTTATTTTTTATAGATATTACTACTTTTCTATATGGTTCTTCTCCAATACTTGTTGTTGTTACAATTGGATGATTTTGAAGTTTACTGTGTATAATTTTTCTTTCATATGCATTCATAGGTTCTAAAGTAATACTTTTT
Source organism: uncultured Clostridia bacterium (assembly GCA_947631785.1). GTDB lineage: Bacteria > Bacillota > Clostridia > TANB77 > CAG-508 > CANRMR01. Next base: position 20,651 of record CANRMR010000011.1, read on the forward strand.
TTATTTTTAACTACTGTTTTTGCTATTTTTTCTGCTAAATCCTCTAATACTTTCTCTCTTTTTTGTTTATAATTTGATATGTCTAATATAACTCTGACTCTTTTTTCTAAATTTTTTCCTGCAATGCTAGACAATAAATTTTGAAGTTCATTTAATACCTCTCCCCTATGTCCTATTAAATAATTAGTTTCTACTCCATCTAAATTAACTTCGATAAATGGATTTTTATCTAAAATTTCATATTTAATTTCTTCTTTAGAAACCAAAGGTATCCAACTTTTCAAAAAATTTTCTACATTAATAATTGCCTTTTTTATAATATCTTCTTCTAATTTTTCTGTTTTCTTTTCCTCTGCCTTTACTTCACTACTTTTTTCTTGTTTTATTCCTTCTTTTAATGTAATTTCTACTTTTACAACTCGTGGTGCAAGAATACTAAAAAAGCTTCTTTTTTCTTCTTGTTCTAATATTTTTATATCTACATCTTTTTTTGTAACGTTTAAATCTTTTAATCCTTTTTCTATTGCTTCTGTAGAAGTTCTACCTTCATATATTTTAGATTCCATTTTACTCCTCCTCTTGCCCTTTTTCCATTACTTTATTTAATATTAATCTTTCAATTATCATTAACATATTATTAACAAGCCAATACAAAGCTAATCCTAAAGGTGCAATCATTGCAATTGATATAGCCATAATTGGCATCATATATGACATCATTTTGTTTGTATTCATCACAGTATCTAGTTCATTTTTTTCTTCATTTTCATTATCATTTTCTTTCTTGCTTTTCTTCATTTGCATATTAGATGTTATTTTAATCGAAACAAATGAAGAAATAACATATAATACTGGTATAACATATACCTTCCAATCTCCTGCATCTGATGTTGGAACATTACTTAAATCTAATCCTAAAAATTCCATATTAATATTTACTGTATCATCTTCTTTTCCTTTTTCCTTAATAATTTCAATTTCAGGATAAGCACTTTTTCCTTTTCCTTCTGTTTGCTGAATTTCTTGTGTATAATTATTAATTATATTTGTATCTATTTTTCTCATAAATGTTAAAGGACTTCTTACTAAGAAAAAAACCGAAAACAAGATTATTATCTGTATAATTGAACTTAAGCATCCACTAAATGGACTCATATTTTCTCTTTTATATACTAAAATCATTTCTTGATTCATTTTTTCTGGATTATTACTATAATTATTTTGTATCTTTTTTATTTCTTCTTGTATTTTGGCTGTTTTTTTCATTGTTTTTTGTTGCTTAATAGATAATGGTAATAATATTATTTTTATTATTATTGAAAATAATATTATTGCTATACCATAATTTTTAAATATCTCATATAAAAAATTTAGTAGATATCCAAATATATTTGCAAAAAAATCAAACATTAGTTTACCTCTTTCTATTTTAAAGGATCATATCCACCTTTTGAAAATGGATTACATCTTATTATTCTTTTTATTCCTAAAAAAGCTCCTTTTATAGAACCATATTTTTCAATTGCTTGTTTTGTATATTCTGAACATGTTGGATAAAATTTACATTTTTTTGTAGTAATTACAGAAATATTTTTTTGATAAAAACTAATTAATTTAACTAATAAATATTTCATTTAAAAATTCCTATCTTTTTAAAAATATTATTCATATCCTCTTCTATATAATGATAATTTGCATTTTTAATTGATACTTTTTTCTTCCATAAAAAAACAATTTCGTATCCAACTTTTATTTTTTCTTCAAGTTTTCTATAATTTTCTCTAATTAGTCTTTTAACATAGTTCCTTTGAAATGCTTTTCCTAGTTTTACTCCAATTGCAATGCCAATTTTATTAATAGCTTGATTATTTTGTTTAATAAATACTTCAATGTATTCACCAGAATAATATTTCCCTTTTGTTAAAATTTTTTTGAATTCATAATTTTTCTTTAAGGTTTCTGTTTTTTGCATTTTTTATCCTTTTCTTTTTTATATTATCTAATAAGAATTTTTGAGAAATCTCCTATTAGAGAACAAAAGGACCACTTCTTTTTTTTGCGGTCCTAAGCAATTAAGCACATAATTTTTTTCTTCCTTTTTGTCTTCTGGCTTTTAAAACATTTCTTCCAGATCTTGTTTTCATTCTTTTCATAAATCCATGTTCTTTTTGTCTTTGTCTTTTTTTTGGTTGATATGTTCTTTTCATTTTGCACCTCCTAAATAAATTAAGGGACTTATCTCCCCTACTTGTCTATTTTTATCTTTCCAATTATAACCTATGTTAGCATTACTTGTCAAGTATTTTTATTCAATTTTCTTACGGAAATATATACTTTAATAATATCACTTAAAATATAACTTAAAATTTTTATCCACATTTTTTTTATTTTTTTCCACATTTTTATTGCTTTGTTTTTTATTTTTTGATATGATAATAAAAAAATTTTACTAAAATATGTAGAAAGGACTGAAATAAATGCATAATGAAGATAATGCTTTAATGGATAGTGTAATAGATTTATTAAAAGAAGAAGTATCTACAATTAGCCATTTAACTTGGATTAAAACATTAGAAATGGATCATATTACTGATGATTCTGTTTACTTAAAAGTAAATTCTGTTCAACATCGTGATATGATTTTAACTAAATTTAAAGAATTAATAATAAATGCATTTAAAGTTTTAACTAATAAAAATTATAATCTTGTTCTTATTAATGAACAAGATCAAGATTTAAATGAATTAAATGATTTAAATCAAAATATAAAAAGTTCTTCTTTTACCAATTCATCTTTAAATAAAAAATACACTTTTGAAAGTTTTGTTGTTGGTAATAACAACCGTTTTGCTCATGCTGCAGCACTTGCTGTTGCAGAAGCTCCAGGTCAAGCATATAATCCTTTGTTTTTGTATGGTGGAGTTGGACTTCGGTAAAACTCACCTTATGCATTCTATAGGTAATTATGTAGTAGAAAATAATAAAAACAAAAAGGTTTTATATGTGACTTCAGAAAATTTTACTAATGAATTTATTAACAGTATTAAAGATAATACTAATGAAGATTTTAGAAATAAATACCGTAACATAGATGTTCTTTTGATAGATGATATTCAATTTATAGCAGGAAAAGAAAGAGTTCAAGAAGAGTTTTTTCATACATTTAATACTTTGCATGAAGGTGGAAAACAAATTATAATGTCTAGCGATAAACCTCCAAAAGACATAGATTATTTAGAAGATAGACTAAAATCTAGATTTGAATGGGGATTAATTGCTGATGTTTCAAATGCAGACTATGAAACACGTCTTGCTATTTTAAGAAAAAAAGTACAATTAGAAAGAATTGTTGTAGATGACCTTATTCTTTCTAATATTGCAACTAGAGTTGATTCTAATATTAGAGAATTAGAAGGTACTTTAAATAAAATTATGGCAAAAGCACATCTTACACATAGTCCCGTTACAATAGAACTTGCAGAATCATGTATTAATGATGTTATTTCAAAAAGAGAAAAAGTAATGTCATCTGAATATATACAACAGGTTGTCTCTAAATATTTTAATATTGGAGAAAAAGATATTACAAGTTCAAAACGTTCAAATGATATTGCATATCCAAGACAAATTGCTATGTTTTTATGTAGAGAAATTTCAGATTTATCTTATAAACAAATTGGTCTTGATTTTGGAAAAAGAGATCATACAACAGTTATGCATGCATGTAATAAAATTGAAAATGAAATAAAAAATGATATTAACAATACAAAAGCAATTGTGGAAAGTGTGAAAAAAATTATTTTAAGCAATAATAATTGATAAATAAATAATTAATTTAATTTTTTAAAATTTTTGTTTGATAAAAATGTGTTTGATGTAAAAACCGTATTTCATTCTTAGGGAAACTGTTTATTTGTTATCCACATCAAAATGTTAATTTAATGTTTATATTTTGTTGAAAACTAATTTATACACATCGAAAAAAATTTATGGTGGATATCATATTTAATTATTAACATAGTTATTAACACAATTTTTTATTAGGGTTAAAATAATTACACCTAATTTTCCACTTTATCCACCGTACTACTATTACTACTACTAAAAATATTTAATTTATATATAAAGGAGAGAGCCAAAATGAAAATTATTTGTGAAAAAGAAAAACTAATTAAAGCTATTACTTCCGTAGTAAAAGCTGCATCTTCTAAAACAACAATGCCAATATTAGAAGGTATATTAATTCAAACAAATGATAATGAAATAAAACTTACAACTTATGATTTAGAAATTGGAATAGAATATGTTATGGATTGTATAGTAAATGAGCAAGGTAGTACTGTTGTAAATGCAGTAATGTTTAGTGAAATTATTAGAAAATTACCAGATACAGAAATAAATATTTATTTAAATGATAATAATTTACTTGTAATAGAATGTGAGGGTTCTTTATATAAACTTGCAACAATGAATGCAGAAGAATTTCCAGAACTTCCTAAAATAGATATAGAAAATTCTATTGAATTAGAACAAAATACTTTAAAAAGTATGATTAGGAAAACGATTTTTGCAGTTAGTGTAGAAGAAAACAGACCTATTTTTACAGGATGTTTATTTGAAGTTAAAAATAATAAAATAAATGTTGTTGCAGTAGATGGTTTTAGATTAGGATTAAAAAGCAATTTTTTGCAAAATGCTGCAAATGATTTTAGTGCTGTAATTCCAGGAAAAACATTAAATGAAGTAAACAAAATTATATCAGATTCATTTGATAAAATAAAAATAGGTATAGCAAAAAATCAAGCATTATTTGAAATGGATAATTGCAAAATAGTAACAAGACTTCTAGATGGAGAATTTTTAAATTACGAAAATGTTATTCCAAAAAATTGGGAAACAAGAATAAGAGTAAATAAACAAGATTTACAAAATTGTTTTGAAAGGATTAGTTTAATTTCAACATCATCTATAGAAAAAGAAAAAAAATATCCTGTGAAACTTTTAATAGAAATAGGAAAGGTAACAATTTCTTGTACAAATCAAACAGGTGATGCAAAAGAAGAAATTTATGTATCGACAGAAGGAAAAAATTTAGAAGCAGGATTTAATCCTAAATATTTCCTAGATGCATTAAAAGCAATTGACGATGAAGAAATTTTTGTAGATTTTGGAACAAATATTTCTCCTTGTGTGATAAGATCTGTGGAAGATATAGGAGATTATGAATATATGATACTTCCAATTAGAATGAAAGATTAATAATGGGGAATATGAATGTATATAAATAAAATTAAATTAAATAATTTTAGAAACTATGAAGAAGAAGAAATTAATTTAAAGTCAGGAATAAATGTTTTTTATGGAGATAATGCTCAAGGAAAGACTAATATATTAGAATCTATATATATAGCATCTATGGGAAAATCTTTTAGAACAAAAAAAGATAAGGAATTAATTAAATTAGAAAAACAAAAATCTTTTATTGAAGTAGAATATGAGAAAATAGATAGAAATGGAAAAATTAAAATTGAAATTGGGGAAAAGAAAAATATTTTTGTAAATGGTGTTAAATTAAAAAAATTAAGTGAAATTTTAGGTAATATAAATATTGTAATGTTTAGCCCTGATGATATACAAATTTTAAAGAGTGGACCAGCTATAAGAAGAAAATTTTTAGATATTTTAATTAGTCAATTAAGACCTTCATATGTTTATAATTTAAATTTATATTTAAAAACACTAGAACAAAGAAATTTTTATTTAAGACAAATAAAATTTGAAAATAAACCAAAAGAAATGTTATCAATATGGAATGAAAAATTAATTTTACATGCAGAAAAAATTTTTAGTTATAGACAAGAATTTATTGAAAAAATAAAAGAAAATATTAATGAAATACATAGTAAAATAACTGAAGAAAATGAAATAATTAAAATAAAATATATTTCAGATTGTAGAAATATTAATGATTATAAAAAACAATTATCAGAAAGTGAAAAAATAGATATTCAAAAAGGATATACAACAAAGGGAATCCACAGGGATGATTTTTTAGTGTTTATAAATGATAAACAAGTAAATATTTATGGATCACAAGGACAACATAGAACAGTAATTTTATCATTAAAACTTTCAGAATTAAAGATAGTTTATGAAGAAATAGGGGAATATCCAATATTATTATTAGATGATTTTATGTCAGAATTAGATAAAAAAAGAAGAAATCATTTTTTAGAAAATATAAAAGATGCACAAGTACTTATTACTTGTACTGATAAATTAGAAATAGAAAATGGACAAGAATATAAAATAGTAAAAGGAAGACTAGAAAAATAAAATAAAAAAAACTTGATTTTTTAATAAGATTAGTATTATAATGAAAATTACTTAGGGATAAAACAAATTAAGTTATGTGTTTTTTACACTATATTTTGCCAGAAAGGAATGAAAATTAAAATGGAAAAGTATGAACATAAATATGGGGCAGACCAAATACAAGTACTAGAAGGGCTAGAGGCAGTAAGAAAAAGACCAGGTATGTATATAGGAAGTGTTTCAGTAAGAGGATTACACCATTTAGTATATGAAATAGTAGATAATGCTGTAGATGAAGCATTAGCTGGTTACTGTAAGAATATTCATGTAACAATAGAACCAGGAAATATTATTTGTGTAGAAGATGATGGTAGAGGAATTCCAGTAGACATACATCCAAAAACAGGAATATCTGCTGCAGAAACAGTTTACACTGTTTTACATGCAGGAGGAAAATTTGGTGGAGACAGTGGTTATAAAGTATCTGGTGGACTTCATGGTGTTGGTTCTTCTGTTGTTAATGCATTATCAAATTGGACAGAAGTTACAATTCAAAGAGATGGCGGAATATATAAAATGAGTTTTGAAAAAGGAAAAACAGTAAAAAAACTAGAAAGAATAGGAGATTCGGACAAAACAGGTACAACCGTACGTTTTTTAGCTGATGATACAATTTTTGAAACATTAGATTATGAATATAGTGTTTTAGAAAACAGGTTTAGAGAAATGGCATTTTTAACAAGAGGATTAAGAATTGTAATTGAAGATAAAAGAGAAGAAGAAGTAAAAAAAGCAGAATTTTGTTATGAAGGTGGACTTGTATCTTTTGTAGAATATTTAAATAAAAACAAAGAAAAACTACATACTACACCAATTTATATAGAAAAAAATGGAGAAACACCTGTAGAAATTGCAATTCAATATACAACTGCTTATTCTGAAAATATATATACATTTGTAAATAACATTAATACAATAGAAGGTGGAACACATTTAGAAGGATTTAAAAGAGCCTTGACTAAAATTTTTAATGATTATGCAAGAAATCATAATATATTAAAAGAAAAAGATCAAAATCTTCAAGGTGAAGATATAAGAGAAGGAATTACAGCAGTAATTTCAGTAAAAGTAAAAGAGCCACAATTTGAAGGACAAACAAAAACAAAATTGGGAAATAGCGAAGTAAGTGGAATTGTTCAAAGTATGATGAACGAAGCATTAACAGCATTTTTAGAAGAAAATCCAGCTGTTGCAAAGGCAATTTTGGAAAAATGTATTAGTGCATCAAGAGCAAGAGAAGCAGCAAGAAAAGCTAGGGAATTAGTAAGAAAGAAGACATCAATGGAAGGCGCAACACTTCCAGGCAAACTTGCAGATTGTAGTAGCAAAAATGCAGAAGAATGTGAAATTTATATTGTTGAAGGAGATTCTGCAGGAGGAAGTGCAAAACAAGGAAGAGACAGAAAATTCCAAGCAATTTTACCATTATGGGGAAAAATGCTTAATGTAGAAAAATCAAGAGCAGATAAAATATATGGAAATGATAAATTGCAACCAGTAATACTTGCAGTAGGTGCAGGAATTGGTTCGGATTTTGATATTACTAAAATTAGATACCGGAAAAGTAATTATTATGGCAGATGCAGATGTAGATGGTGCACATATTAGAACATTATTACTTACATTTTTCTTCCGTTATATGAGACCTTTAATAGAAAATGGAAATGTATATTTAGCACAACCACCATTATATAAATTATCTAAAAAGGGAATGGAAGATATATACTGCTATACAGATGAAGATTTGGATAGACAATTTAAAGAATTAGAAGAAAAGGGGATTGCAAGAGACCAAGTTGGAATACAAAGATATAAAGGTTTAGGAGAAATGAACCCAGAACAACTTTGGGATACTACAATGGATCCAGAAAAAAGAATATTAGTAAAAGTAACAATGGAGGATGCAATAAAGGCAGACGAAATATTTACAATTTTAATGGGAGATGATATTGCACCAAGAAGAGAATTTATAGAAGCAAATGCAAAATATGTAAAAAATCTTGATGTATAATAAAATAAATATATTTTAAAGCTTAGTATAATTTATACTAAGCTTTAACTGGTAAAGCTGATATTAATCTTCGGCTAAAACAAATAAGCATAATTTATCACCTAATATATATTACTATATAAATAAGCAAGATCACCACACTTATTCATCAGTTGCTCGACTATAAAAACACTAGAAATAACTGTATTCATCCAATATGGACTAATAACAACCATTTCGAAATATTAGTACAATCTTAGCTCGAATATATTACCTATAATTTAACCATATATTAAATTAATATAGCTTGCATACAAATAATATACTCTTATCGCCGAAATAAATTAACCTAAAATTTAAGCCAATTTACCTCTTTGCTCAAACAGAATAAAACCATATTAGACCTTATCCTACTCTTTGCCAAACTAATATCAACCTTATAATATTAATATTTGCAAAAAATTTTTTTTTATTCAAAAAATTAAAAAGTCGTTTTATGTCGAAAAGTTTTTCTTGACAATTAATATAAAAGAAATTATTATATAAATAATAAAAAGGTGGTGAGATATGAAAAAGAAAAAAGAAAAGTCTCTGCAAGAGTGGTTACCTTTTGAACAAATACTAGATAATGGAATTATTTTATTAAAAAACAAATCATATGTAAAAATAATAAAAATAATGCCAATTAATTTTAATCTTAAATCCGACTTAGAAAAAGAAGCAATTTTAAATTCTTATAAATTATTTTTAAAAACATGTCAATTTGATATTCAAATTTTAATTCAAAGTAATAAAGAAGATTTATCTCATATTATTTCAAAAATTAAAAATCAAAATAAAGAAGAAAATAGTAATAATATTTTAAAACTTTCTGAAAATTATATTAATTTTATTAAAAATTTAAATCAAGAAAAAAATTCTTCGTCTAAAAATTTTTATATTCTAATAAAATATCTTCCAAAATTAAATGATAATGAAATTTCAAAAAAAATGGCAATAGAAAATTTAAATGATAAATATTTAAAAATAAAAGAATGTTTATTAAGATGTGGAAATTATTCTACTGTAATTGATAAAAAAGAAGAAATAATTAATTTATTAATAAATTTTTTTAATAAAAGAAAATTTTTAAAATAAGAAGGTGATAATTATATTAAAAAGAAATAAAAAAGAAAAAAGTGATAATTTAGAATTTTTAGAAGGAGTAATTCGGAGTAAAGGATAAAATTGCACCAAGTTATATAAGTAAAAAAAATCCAAAATATATCGAAATAGATGGAATGTATTATAGTTCGTTAATTATTGTAGATTATTATAGAGAACAAAATGATTTATTATTAAAAGATTTAATAGATTCAAATATTAATATGAATTTATCAATTTTTTATGAAAAAAAAGATTCATATAAAATAATTAGAGAATTAACCTATCATATTGGAAATGTTGGTGTAAATTTAAAACAAACAGATAAAAATATTCAAGATATAGATATTGCTGCATTTACATATAATGATGCAAAATATATTAGAAAGCAAATGCAAGTAAATAACGAAGATTTATATTTTTTATATATTTATATTACACTTTATTCAGAAGATGAAAAAGAATTAGAATATTTATTAAATAAAGTAGAAGGAATTGCCCAAAGTAGAGGAATGCGGAACAAGAAGAGCATATTTTAGGCAAGAAGAAGTATTTTTTTCTACATTACCTTTAATGGAACAAGCAAATAATATAAAAGAAGTTGCAAAAAGAAATATACTAACATCTGGAATTATTTCAACATATCCTTTTATTTCATCATCTATTTTTGATGAAGAAGGAGTTTTTATTGGAACAAACAGTTATAATCATTCTTTAGTATTTATAGATAGATATAATACAAATCGTTATAAAAATGCAAATATGTGTATTTTTGGAACAAGTGGTGCAGGAAAATCTTTTTATACAAAATTATTAATATTAAGAAATAGATTAATCGGAATAAACCAATATGTTATAGATCCAGACAGAGAATATGATTTACTTGCAAACTATTTAGAGGGAACATTAATAAAGTTAGGACCAAATTCTAATACTTATATAAATATATTAGATATTAGAAAAGAAAGTTTAGAAGAAAATAATAAAGGATATTTAGCAACTAAAATAGGTAGGTTAATAGGTTTTTTTAATTTAGTATTTGGAGAATTAAAAGAAGATGAAAAAGGAATTTTAGAAGAAAAAATTATTGAATGTTATAGGCAAAAACAAATTACTTTTGATGATGAATCTCTATATAAAAAAATAATAAAAGATAATGAAGAAAAAATAATATTTAAAGAAAGTAAAGATATGCCTATTTTAGAAGATCTTTATGAATTATTTAAACAAGATAAAAAAACAGAAAAATTTAGAATAAAATTAATTCCTTTTATTAAAGGATCTTTAAAATTTTTTAATAATAGAACAAATATTAAATTAGAAAAAAAATTGATTGTTGGAGATGTATATGATTTAGGTGAAGAAAATTTAAAATATGGAATGTATCTTTTTACTGAATTATTTTGGGATGAGATAAAATTAAATAGAAAAGAAAAAAAAGCAATTTATTTAGATGAAATTTGGAGATTAATTGGAGTTACTTCTAATAAAGATGTAGCAGGATTTATTTATAAAATATTTAAAACAATTAGAAAATATGGAGGTAGTGCTGTTGCAATTACACAAGATATTTCAGATTTATTTAGTTTAGAAAATGGAACATACGGAAAAAGCATTTTGAATAATTCAAGTATAAAAACATTTTTTTCATTAGAGGAAGAAAATATAAAAATATTAGCTGAATATACAAATTTATCTGAGAAAGAAAAAATAGAAATAAAATCATTAAAAAAAGGAGAAGCACTTATGTTTGTTGGAGATGAACATATTTTAACAAAAATTGAAGCTGATGATTATGAAAAGAAAATAATAATAGGTGAATAAAAATTAAAATAAAAATAAAATTAAAAATTAAATAAAAAATAAAAATTAAAAATTAAAAAATAAAATAAAATAAAATAAAAATAAAAATAAATAGATATTTATTTTAGGAAGGAAAAAAATGAAAAATATTTTAACAGCAATAGGAAATGAAGAATTAAATAATGAATTAAAAAAATTAAATAATTTTAATATAATTAATTCAGATATACAATATAGAGATGGAATTTTAGAAGTATTAGAATATAAAAAAGAAATTGATATATTAATTTTAAGTAATCAAATTCCTGGTGAAATAGAAATAAAAGATTTAATAAATAAAATATATTTAATAAATAATAAAATAAAAATTTATTTTATTACAAACGAATTAGATAAAGATATGATAAAATTTTTAAAAAATAAAAAAGTAGAAATAATTTTTTTTGAAAATAAAATTAACTTACAAGAAATAATAAATAATATTTATGATGAAAAAAAAATTAATTATTTAAATAAAAATAATATTATAAATAATAAAGAAAATGAAATTAATAAAAATAAAAATTTAAAAAAAGAAATAAAAGAAAAAAATAATAAGAAAAATAAAAAACAAAATAAAAATAATAAAAAAATTAAAAACAAAATAAATAATTTAATTTATAAAAAAATAATAAATAATAAAAACAAAAAAAGAAATAAGAGAAAAAAATTATATATTAAAATAATAATTAAAGAATAATAAATTTAAAAATAGTAAATTAAATAAAATATTAAATAAAAAGGAGGATAAAAAATGGAAAATGAAATTGAAATAGAGAAAAATAATAATATAGAAATTGAAAAAAAAGAACAAAATAATAATGAATTAAATGAAGATATTTCTTTAAATGAAATAGAAGTTACACCAGATACTCAAAATAAATTTTTAGAATCTAATTTAGGTAAATTTGTAAATACAGCAGTAGATGTTGGTTTAAAAGCAATTTTGCCCGATTTTATAGAAGATAAAGTTATAGATGTAAAAGATTCTATGTTAAAAGGTGGTCTAAAAGAAGGAATAGATACTGCAATTCATTCAGCAATTGATATAGGAAAAAGTGCTTTAGGAATTTTTACAGGAAAATTTGAAAACATTTCACAAGCGCAAACAGCAGTAAAAAAGGGTGGAATATTAGATACTTTATCTTCTGGTATAGATACAGTATTAAAATCTTCTACTAAAAGTGGATTAATAAATGATAAAACATCAAAATTAATTAAAAAAGGAAAAAATGTTATTTTAAATACAATATCTGATAATATAGAAGAATCCTTTTTATCTCAATTAAAAGGTATAGAAAAAATAGGAAAATATACAAAAAATTGGAATGAATATTATCAAAAACAAGATTTAGATGGAATGAAAAAGGAGTATAAAAAAATAAGGACACAGCTAAAAGATATTATGCCATTAGAAAGTACAATAAATGAAGCAAGAAAAATAGAAAATATACAAAAATTAATTCAAAATAAAGGAGATTTTAATGTATCACAAGAAGAGCAAGATTTATTAGATAAATTTTCTAATGTAGCTTATGCATAAAAATATATTAAAAACCTTCAAAAAAATATAAAAATTTACTTGCATAAATTAATCGGTTTTAGTATAATTACTATAGAAAAATATTACGGAAAAAAGGTTTTTCGTAAATTTAATAAATGCAATTTTAAAATGCGAAATGGAGGTTTTTTTTAATGGACGAAATAAATGATAATGCATCAGGAGAAAGAATTATTGAAAGAGACATTGAAAAAGAAATGAAAACAGCATATATTGATTATGCTATGAGCGTTATTGTATCTCGTGCGTTGCCAGATGTAAGAGATGGTTTAAAACCAGTACATAGAAGAATTTTATATTCAATGCATGAAGATGGAATAACGTCAGACAAGCCATATAGGAAGTGTGCAAACACAGTAGGGTCTGTGCTTGGAAGATACCATCCTCATGGAGATGCAGCAGTATATGATGCTTTAGTTAGAATGGCACAAAACTTTTCATTAAGGTATACATTAGTAGATGGACATGGAAATTTTGGATCAGTAGATGGAGATCCACCAGCTGCTATGAGGTACACAGAAGCTAGAATGGCTAAAATATCAAATTATATGCTAGAAGATATTGAAAAAAATACTGTAGATTTTCAACCAAACTATGATGATAGATTACAAGAGCCAACTGTACTTCCTGCAAAAATACCAGCATTATTAATGAATGGTTCATCTGGTATAGCTGTAGGTATGGCAACGAATATTCCACCACATAATTTAGGAGAATTAATTGATGGAATTGTTAAAATTATTGATGAAGATGAAGTAACAGATGAAGAATTAATGAAAGTAATTAAAGGTCCAGACTTCCCAACAGGTGCACAAATATTAGGAATAGAAGGAATAAAAGAAGCATATACAACAGGTAGAGGAAAAATAACTTTAAGAGCAGAAGCAGAAATTGAAGAAATGAGCGGAAATAGACAAAGAATTGTTATAACATCTTTGCCTTACCAAGTAAATAAAGCAAAATTACATCAACAAATTGATACATTGATGAAAGAAAAAAGGATAGAAGGAATCTCAGCAACAAGAGATGAGTCTGATAGACATGAAAATATTAGATTAGTTGTTGAGCTTAAAAAAGATGCTAACCCAAATGTTGTTTTAAATTTATTATATAAATATACACCAATGCAAAGTACATTTGGAATTATAATGCTTGCACTAGTTAAAGGAGAACCAAAAATATTAACATTAAGACAGTGCTTAGATTATTATATTGAACATAGAAAAGAAGTAGTTTTAAGAAGAACAAAATTTGAATTAGAAAAGGCAGAAGCAAGAGCACATATATTAGAAGGATTAAAAATTGCATTAGACAATATTGATGAAGTAATAAACATTATAAGATCTTCTTATGATGATCCAAAAGAAAGATTAATGGAAAGATTTGGACTTTCTGACATTCAAGCACAAGCAATTTTGGACATGAGGCTAAAAACATTATCAGGTTTGCAAAGAGAAAAAATTGAAGAAGAATATAATGAACTTATGAAATTAATTGCACATTTAAAAGAAATTTTAAGTAGTGAAAGATTAGTATTTGAAATAATTAAAGAAGAATTATTAGAAATAAAAGAAAAATATGCAGATGAAAGAAAAACAAAAATAGTTGCAGCAGAGGGAGAAATAGATGTAGAAGACTTAATTAAAGAAGAACAAGTAGTAATTGCTTTAACTCATTTTGGATATATTAAAAGAATGCCAATAGATACATATAAAAGCCAAAGAAGAGGAGGAAAAGGAATTACTGGAATTGCAACAAGAGAAGGGGATTTTGTAAAACAAATCTTTACAGCATCTACCCATGATACAGTATTGTTCTTTAGCAATAAAGGAAAATTATATAAATTAAGAGGATATGAAATACCAGAAGCAGGAAGAACTGCAAAAGGAATGGCAATTGTAAACTTACTAAGCTTAGATGCAGGAGAAAAAATATCTGCAATTATACCAATCCAAAATTTTGCAGAAGGTAAATATTTGCTTATGGCAACTAAAAACGGTATTATCAAAAAAACATCACTAAAGGAATATGATTCAACAAGAAAAACAGGTCTGCAAGGAATTACACTAAAAGATGATGATGAATTAATAGGTGTAAGACTAACAGATGGAGAAGATAATGTAGTATTAGTAACCGAGCAAGGAATGAGTATTACATTTGATGAAAAAGATGTAAGACCAATGGGAAGAACTTCTCAAGGAGTAATAGGTATTAGGTTAGATGATGAAGATAAAGTAATAGGAATGGAATCTGTAATAACAGGAAGTAATGCAACCTTGCTTGCTATTACGGAAAATGGCTTTGGAAAAAGAACAGATTTAGATGAATACCGTGTACAAACAAGAGGAGGAAAAGGTGTAATAACTTACAAAATTACTCCAAAAACAGGAAAAATTGTTGGAATAAAAATTGCATCAGGTGATGAAGATGTAATGATGATAACAGATACAGGTACAATTATAAGATTAAATGTAAAAGAAGTAAGTGTACTTGGAAGATCAACACAAGGTGTTACCCTAATGAGGACAAATGATGGAGGAAAAGTAGTAAGTATTGAAATAATAAGCCCAGAAGAGGAGAAAGAGGATTAAAAAAGGTCAGCTATGTAGCTGACTTTTTTAATCTAATGTCTTCTCCAAAAAATCTACAAATATTATAAGAACCAATTAAGCGAGAAACAATACGTTCATCATACGTAGAAAATAAATTTTGCAGACTAAGGTTGGTAGAAATTATTGTTTTTGTTATATGGCTATTTTGGTTTAATAATCTAGTATTAATAATATTAAATAATTCTGTAAATTTCATTGAATTCATACATTCCGTACCTAAATCGTCGATTATTAGTAAATCTACATCAAACAAATTTTGATAAAGTTCTTTAGATATATTTTCTTTTCCAAATCTGTAATCAATAATTGTATCTAGCATTATACTTGAAGTTTGGTACAGTACAGTTTTTCCTTTATCTAAAAGCTCTTTTGCAATACAATTAGATAAAAATGTTTTTCCAAGACCAGTATTTCCTGTAAAAAGAAGATTTTTTTCTTCAGGGTAATCAAAATTTGATATAAAATTTTCAGCAATTTCTTTAATATTTAAGATATTAGTTTGTGGTGAAATATTAGCATTATATTTTTTTTCATCGATTTTATCAGAATATAAATCTGTGCGAAAAGTACCAAAATTTTCTTTTTCTAAATTATTAATATTAGACTTGTTATATTCTAAATCAAATAATTTTTGTTTTATACAATTACAAATGGTAGATTCATAAGAATTAGTTATATAACCTGTATCCTTACAAATACTACATTCATAATGAGGCTCAAAATCTGTTTCTTTTATTCCTAATAAAAACAAGATTTTTTGCTTTTCCTTTTTTAAGTCCAAAATTTTAGTTTCAAAATCAAAACTTAAATCTTTGTTATTATTTTGCAAGATATTGTGAATTTTAGAAAGAGCAATAGAATTTAATGTATCATCAATTTCTTGCAATTTTTTATTTTTTTTATATATTTCATTTTTAAAATTTTCTGCGGTTATTTCTGCTCTTATCTTTTTTTGCTCTTTTTCTCTTAGCAATGTTTTTAATAAAGATGAATCCATAAAATCTCCTTAATTTAAGCATTTTGCTTATTTGCATAAAATGCATCTAAATTTTCATATTGTCTTTGTTCATAGTTATTATATTTTGTTTTCTTTTCTAATTCTTTAATATTTTTATTCTTTTGTTTAATACTTGCTAAAAATGTTTCTACATCAGATACTGTTTTTAAATTACGATCATGCCAATCGCAAAGTAATTTATCTATATAATCAAAACTAGGATTTGCTTTTGAAGTTGTTTTTCTAAGAGCTAGTTCAATTACATCAAATGAATATTCAAATTCTATAATCCACTTTTCTACATACGCTTCTTCGTATTGAGTAAGTTTTCTAGAAATCCCTAGCTTTTTAGAGATATTTTTCTTTATTTTATTTAATTTTTCTTGTTTTTCAAAATAAATATCTAGGTCATTATATGTTTTAATGTTATTCTTAGACCAAGCATCTGCAACAGTTTGAACATAGTTTCTATGAAGTGCAGATTTATCAAAACAATAACCAAATAGTGCAATCATAACTTGCTCATCAAATTGATATTTTTTAAACCACAAGGTAATATCACTATACCAAGAAGGAGTCATCATCCCTTGAAAATATGAATGATTAATACTTTCAATGGCTTTTGCTCTATATTGATTTTGCTCGCTTTTTTCTAAATCTTCACAAGATAAAGCAACTCTTGGTTTATATAATCTGTGAAGTTCTATCTCTTGCAAATCATTAATAATAAAACCAGTATTTTTTTTAGTAATAGCACCTTGATCTTCCCAATATTTTAAAGCATTTTGAATAACAGGCAAAGGAAGAGCTAATTTCTTTGATAAATCATTTAGCTTAATATCTTTATTATATTTAGCAAGAAAATAAATATATAAATATACTTTAACAAAATCACCATTTGCCTGTGGCATATATTCTGTAAAAAAAATATCAGACAAACAAGTTTCTGAAAATAACATTGGTCTATCATTTTGTTCGACTTTCATAAAACACAAACCCCTTTTAATAGTTTTAGAAAATTATACCATAATGTTTTGCATTTTTCTACATATTTTAAAAAAAGATTTAAATTATAGGGGGGTAAAATTAATAAATAATAAATTTTTAAGGTGCATGTATATTTTTATCATATAAGTATACTTTTTGACTTTTCATAAAATTAAATAAATATAATAACACATAAAGAACATTTTCATGATTAAAACCAACAAAACAAAAAATGAGAAATGGAGAAAAAAGAGAAATAAATAGAAAAATTTTAATAGATGTTGTGTTAAAAATTAGGTTTAATAAACAAAAAAGAAAAGCACCCCACAAAACTAAAAAAATAGCAGTTGTATAATCCATTAACCCAAATAGTTTTGCTTTAAAGTTATAATTTTTTGGAAAAATAAATTTAATTTTAATCACCTCCTAAATAAATTTTGCATACCTTGAAAATTTCCCTGAAAGTCTAGGTTAACACCGACCAAGTAATTCCCTAATATAAGAATTTGCTTTAGTTAAAACGAAAATTCCACCAATAAATACAAATTTTGAAATTAAATTTGTAGAATCAAATGGAATAGAAAAAATAACTACAAGAATAAGTGATACAAAAATTTGCAAAAACAAAAGTGATAAGAAATTTCGTAACCACGATTTAAATAAAAATGAAGTAGAAGGAGAAGATAAACACAAAATTGCAAAAGGAGAAAGCAAAATGAGTATTTTAAGCAAAATATACCTAATAGAATAAGAAAAAATTAAACTTAAAAATCCTGCGGAAATCATGGTTTTTGCAATGCCATCTAATGAAAACAAACTAACATTAGATTGGTTTAGGTAAATTACATTATTAATTTTTTCGATTAAGGATGAAAAGGAAATGGGAGTAGAAAATAAATCTTCACCTAAAGCACAAATTGCAGAAGAAATTAAATTTGTAATAGAAATTAACTGTTCACATATAAAAAATGCAGAATTCATACATATTCCAAAAATAATTAATTTTAAAATAAATTGATATGGAGAAGTAGAATTATTTAAAGAAATAATAGATAAAAGATGTTTAATTACAAAGTAAATAATAAACCCAAGTAAAAAAGCATTTGCAAGAAGTAATATACCAGAGGAAGCAGATGTACCAAAGATATTTTCTAATTTGTTATCACTTAAAAAATTTGTATCTATAAATGCTAAATTGTCTAAAATAGAATATACTTGATTATCAATTGAGGAAACCATATTTTCAAATAAAGTATTAATTGTAGAAATAATTATATCTGTAATTTGTGAGCTATTCATTAATACCTCCTATCCAACTAATGTTTCTATAGCTGCAATAATTAAGTCTAATAATAAAATAAATACATAAGAAATAATAGAAATTCTAATTAATTTTTTTCCAATTCTAATTCTTTCTTCATCACCAAAACTAAACTTTTGCATTAAAAAGCCTGCTCCAATTGCAACGGCTGCTGCAGGTGTAGAAATTGCAACAATATATGTTTCAATATTTTCAAATGCACTTATTAATTTTTTTACAATTTTAGGGTAAGCTGCAAAGCAATTATTTGTAAAAGAGAATAATATAATAATAAATAAAAAACATGTAAATATAGTTAAATATAATTTTTTTGATTTCATAAAATCACAATCCTTTCATAAAAATAATATATAAGTTATTAAATTTCCTGTAAAAAATATGGTTGCATATAAATTTTTTGAGGGGGAATAATAGAAGAACCCGTAGATAAAAATGAAAGACATGAAAAAGTTTCTAGCTCCAACGTAAAAAAATGTGAATCATATAAATAATCAAGCTGTGTATATGTATTAATACTTTCAGATAAATTCGCATCTCTTGATGCAAATTTTTTTGTAAAATAATTGTATTTTGTTTCTTTAGAATTTTCAGAAATACTTATAGAAGATTTTTCTTTTTCTTCTTTACCAATCTGTTTTTGTGCATCTTCAATTGTAAAAGTATCATCTGTACGAAACCAAAGTTTATTAATTAAATTTTGAACAATTACCTTTACGGTATATTGATTATTTAGTGCATTTAAAAGTGATGTGTAACTTTGTGTTGCTACAATATTAATACATTTTGCTTCTCTACTTTGAGAATAAAAATCTGCATCTGTGTCTGTTACATATTCATGATACTCATCACTAATAAAACAAACGCTTCTTTTTTGATTAATGTTTTTATTAGCTAATCTAGACATTACTTCAGTTTGAAAATCTAACTTTAAATATGCTGCAATAATTTTGGACAAATTTCTATATTCTGATAAATTCATGTTTAAAACAACAATTTTTCCTTTTTCTAATACATCTTGAAAACCATAGAAATTTAAATCTTCTTTATTTGAACAAAAAATATTTTGAACCTCGTAATCCGATACAAAGCAACTTGTCATTCTTGTAATTTCAGATTTTAAAATAGAAGATGTACGTTGATCTAAGCTATAAAATTCTTTTTCAAAAAATTCTAAAGAAGATAATAAATCATGAATTTGAGATATAGAAAAATTATTTTCTAAAAAATTTTCCTTTAAAGTTTTAATTTTTTCCATGTAATAATTTTTATCAGTTACTAATTTATGAAGTTCTAAAAAAGTAACATATCCGTTGTTATATAATCTGCAAAGTTTAATACATTCACTTAAGATAGCTTCTGCTTTATCTAACCAATAAGATTCACTGTTATTTTTTGAAAATAATGTAAGTATGGTTTTTAAGCGATTAGCCAAAACAGACGGTTTTAAATTTGGCTTATCTAGTGGATTATATTTCACTTTCCCGTTTAAGTTCTATTACGATAATATCATCTAACCTACCATATTTTTTTGCAAATTCTAAAACTTTTTCATAATAATTTCCTTTTACATCTAAAATTAGCATACCTAATTTTAAATCTGAAGTTTGACATTGGTACCTAATTAATTGTTTGGTAAAAGGATACATAGCAGAGCTAGTCTTACCAGTTCCAATTGTACCAGTAATTAAAATATTTTGATATAGGCTTTCCTTAGATAAATAAATTGGAAGATTATCATTTGTTTTACCTATATATAGGCAAATATCTTTATCTGTAGGTTTATTATATAAATTAAGTGTAATGGAGGGCTTTTTTTTGCGAAATAAAATTTTATAAAAAAAATTAGAATAAATAGGTGCAGCAAGTATTGAAAATATAGGATAAATTAATTTTAAATTTTTCCAAAGTATAGGAAATTTTTCACAAATATCAAAAGGAGGATTAATGTATGGAATAATAATTTCATTAGAATTAAAAACTGGTATAAAAAGCAAAATACCAAAAACAAGAAAGAATAAAACAAAAATAAAGGTAAAAATAACACGATGATTAAAAGTGTCTGAAAACATAAGTATTATCATCTCCTATTTTAAAGAATTTTTTTTCATATTTAATTTAGAACCTTGTACATTGTGGAATACTTTAAGATTTAAAAATAAATAAATGGTATAAAAAACAACAAAGATATTAATAATAAGACTTAAGAAAAAAAGTACAATTAAGGTTTCGATAAATATCACCACCTTTTAAAAAAAATAAAATTTGAAAATAAAAATTTACAAATATAATCATATATTATTTTTTCAAAATTGTCTATACTTTTTTAAAAAAATATGATAAAATTGTTAAATAAAAAAGGAGGTTATTATGAAAATAGAAAAAACGATGAAAATAGGAGAACTACTAGAAATAGCACCAGAAAAAGCAGATATATTATTAGAAGCGGGAATGCACTGCTTAGGATGTCCAGCATCACAAGCAGAAACAATAGAAGAAGCATGCCAAGTTCATGGTATAGATGTAGATGAAATAGTAGACAAGCTAAATGCGTAAGAAAAAACACAAAAAAATTACATTTTTTTTGTAAAAGCATTGACAAACAAAATAAAATGTAGTAATATATATAAGTATCTGTTAGAAAATACAGATACTTTGTATTTGGGCTATTAGCTCAGGTGGTAGAGCACTTGACTTTTAATCAAGTTGTCCCGCGTTCGAGTCGCGGATAGCTCACCAAAAAAGAACTAAATAGAGAAAAACAATATTTAGTTCTTCATATAAGGCCCGTTGGTCAAGAGGTTAAGACACCGCCCTTTCACGGCGGAGACATGGGTTCAATTCCCGTACGGGTCACCAATGCCACTTTAGCTCAGTTGGCCAGAGCATCGCACTTGTAATGCGAGGGTCCCCAGTTCGAATCTGGGAAGTGGCTCCATTTAAAGGTCAGTGGTTTTGATAAAATCTTAATCGCTGACTTTTTTTATATAATTTTTTATAGTAATAGGAGGTATAACATGAAAGAAGTAACAATAAATGTAAAAGGAATGGTATGTAATGGATGCGAAAACAGAATAAAAAATGCACTTAAGACAATAGAAGGTGTAGAAAATGTTAATGCAAATCATAATACAGGAATAGTGTCTATTACACTAAATAATGAGGTTGAAAAAAATGTTTTAGAAGAAAAAATAGAAGATATTGGTTTTGAAGTTGTAAAGGAAAATTAGATTATGAAAAAAATAATTTTATCTATTGATGGTATGACCTGTAGTAGTTGTTCTAATGGACTTGAAAAATATTTAAACAAACAAAGCGGAGTAGAAAATGCTGTTGTAAATTTAGTAATGGCAAATGCTACAATTGAATATGACGAAAAAATTTTAAATCAAGAAAAAATAGAAGAATTTGTAAAACAAGCAGGTTTTAAAAGTTTAGGAAAGTTTAAGGAAATAAAATTAGAGAAAAAAAGTAAAAAAGAAAAAAATAAATTTATAGTTTTTTCAATATTAGCAGTAGTGTTAATGTATATTTCTATGGGACACATGATAAATTTACCAACAATCCCCTTTTTAGATCCACATAGTAATACTGTAAATTATATGGTTTGCTTATTTTTACTTACAATGTGTTTTGTAGTTTACGGATTTGATATTTTAAAAAATGGATATAAAAATTTAATTCATAAAACTCCTAATATGGATACTTTAGTTGGAATAGGAGTTATTTCAAGTTTATTATATAGTATTTATAATATGGTTTTTGTGCTATTGGGAAATAATGATAAATTTATGAGTTTATATTTTGAATCGGCTGCAATTGTAATTTATTTTATTAAACTTGGAAGATATATTGATGGCATTAGTAAAGACAAAACTAAAGAAGCTATAGAAAAATTAGTTACAATTACGCCAAATACTGCAATAATTAAAAGAGATGGTATAGAGCAAGAAGTTACATTAGATGAAATACATAAAGGCGATATTGTAATTTCAAGACCAGGAGATAAAATTGCTGTAGATGGTGAAATAATTTTTGGAAAAACACATTTAGATGAATCTTTTATTACGGGAGAAAGCAAGCCATCAGCAAAAGAAATTGGAAGTAAAGTAATTGCAGGTAGTTTAAATTATGATGGTTATATTGAATATAGGGCTGAAAGAATAGGAAAGGAATCAACTGTTTCGGAAATTGTAAGATTAGTAGTCGAAGCAAGTAATACAAAGGCGCCAATTGCTAAAATAGCTGATAAAGTATCTGGATATTTTGTACCAGTTGTAATTGTTATTGCAATATTAACATTTTTAGTTTATTTAATTATAGGGCAAGGAATTGAAATTGCTATAACGTCATTTGTTACTGTACTAGTTGTAGCTTGCCCTTGTAGTTTAGGACTTGCAACGCCACTTGCCATTGTTGTAAGTGAGGGTTTATGTGCAAGTAATGGAATTTTGGTAAAGAAAAGTGAAATTTTAGAAAATGCTCAAAAGACTGATACTATAGTATTTGATAAAACAGGAACATTAACTTACGGAAAATTAAAAATTGCTGAGATATTTAACTATAGTAATATGGATAATGAAAAATTATTACAAATAGTAGGAAGCATAGAAAGTAAATCCACACATCCAATTGGAAAAGCATTTACAGATTATATAAATCAAAATAAAATGCAAACTTTAAAAGTAGAAGAATTTGAAAATATTGCAGGTTATGGAATAATAGGAAAAATAGAAAATGAAGAATATATATTAGGTAATGCAAAGATACTTGAAAAATATGAGATTAATAATAAGTATGTAAATGATGAAAAAGAATTATCTAAAAATGGAAATAGTATTATATATGTAGCAGAAAATAAAGTAATCATTGCTATTATTGGAGTAAATGATATTGTAAGAGAAGGTACAAAGGAAATAATTAATATTTTAAATAAAAATAAAATACAAACAATTATGCTAACAGGGGACAATAAAGAGACTGCCGAAAAAATAGCAGAAGATATAGGAATAACTAAAGTAATTTCCAATGTATTACCATCAGAAAAGGCAAAAACAATAAAAGATTTAAAAAAGGAAAATAGATATGTTATGATGTGTGGAGATGGAATAAATGATAGCCCAGCTCTTGCAAGTTCAGACATAGGTGTTAGTGTAAAAAGTGGAACTGATATTGCAATGGATTCTTCAGATGTTATATTAACAAAAAATGATTTAACTAGTATTATAAATTTAATAAAAATAAGTAAAAAAACAATAAGAAATATTAAACAAAATTTATTTTGGGCATTTTTTTATAATGTTTTAATGATTCCAATAGCAATAGGATTATTAAGACCTATTGGAATTTCAATTAATCCAATGATTGCAAGTTTAGCAATGGTTTTTAGTAGTATTACTGTTATATTAAATGCATTAAGACTTAAAAAAATTAAATTTTAATAAATAAAACACGGATTTTAAACTATAACCAATCCGTGTTTTATTTATTATTAATTAATATTTAGTACTTTCATAATTTGCTCTTTAGTAATTGGGCCTTCTCTTAAAATTTTTATAGGTTCTGATGTACAGTCTACAATTGTGCTTGACATGCCAAATGTAACATTACCTTCTAATATTCCATCTAATGTTGGAAATTCTTTTTCTATTTCATCTAAAGTGGTAATAGGGCTTTTTCCACTTTTATTAGCACTTGTCATAAAAATAGGACTTTTTGTTTTTATTATTAAGTCTTGAAGTGCATTTGAAGATGCTATTCTTACAGCAATTGTTATGCTAGTGTTAATATATTTAGACAAATTTTGTTTTTTATTTAAAATTAAAGTAATAGGACCTGGCATAAAGTTTTGAATTAATTTTTCTGCTTTTTCATTTACTATTGCAATGCTTTTTATTTGTTTTTCATTTGCACACATAATTGGAAATAACTTGTTTAAAGGACGATTTTTAATGCTTAATAATTTATTATACGCATAAGTAGAATTTACACATGCACATAAACCGAATACTGTATCTGTAGGAACGCATATTACTCCATCATTTTTTAAAATATTTGCTAGATTATTTATTTCGTTTTGATTATATCTTTTCATTTTACTAGGTTCTCCTTGGGTAATATATTTATTAATTTTTATCATATCTATTTTGTAAAGTCAATAATATATATATAAAATTATGCGAATTTGACAAATAATAAATAATATGTTACAATAAAAAACATAATTTAAGAGTTTATCTAGGATTAACAATCCGAGCGATAAAGGACAATAAAAATAGATTGATTGTTTACACGAAAGTAAGATTATATAAAAGTCTTGCAAAGGAGTCTTAAGTGATTCTTTTGTGAGGCTTATTTTTATTTAAAGGAGTGATTAAGTTATGGAAGACATAACAATTAAAAGTGCTACTATTAATGACATAGAAAAAATATTAAATGAATACTATAATAATTATAATGAAGATGAAAGACTAATAAAAGACAAAGCTCATCACATAGAATATATAACTACAACTAAATATATTGAAAAATATTTAAAAAGTGGTAACAGAATACTTGAAGTAGGAGCAGGAACAGGAAGATATTCTATTAATTATGCAAAAAAAGGATATAGAATAGATTCTGTTGAATTAGTGAAAAGAAACCTTGATATATTAAAGAGCAAGATAACAAAAGATATGAATATCAATGCAGTTCAAGGAAATTGTGTAGATTTAAATATATATGATGATAATACTTTTGATATAACTTTAATATTAGGACCGTTATATCATTTATATGAGAAAAAAGATATAAATCAAGCAATTAGTGAAGCAATAAGAGTAACAAAAAAATGTGGAAAGATATTTATTGCTTTTTTACCAGATGATGCTGTAGTTATGTCTTATGGTATAAGGGGTAAACATATAAAAGATTTAAAAAAAGTTGTTGATAAAAATTGGAAACTTCCAAAGATACCAAAGGAAATATTTGCTACATACAGAATTGAAGAATTACAAGATATTATTAAGAAATTTGATGTAAAAGAATTAGAATTAGTTTCTACAGATGGGATTGCTCCTAATATGGCAATATATGTTAATGAACTAGATGAAGAGGAATTTGAATTATATGTAGATTATCATTTAAAAAATTGTGATAGAAAAGAGCTTTTAGGATTTAGCTCTCATCTATTACAAATTGTAGAAAAATTATAGTATTATAAAAGTTATATATAAGAAAAAAAAAGAAGGAATAAGAAGAAAAGATTTTTGTTATTGCATTAATATAGTGTATTAAATTATTCTTTTTCTTCTAAATTTTCTAATGCTACTTTTACTGCTTCTACTACAAAAGCAGTAAAAGTACAATTCTTACCTTTTATTGCTTTTTCTACATTTTCAATTATATCATTTGGAAAACGAATACATTTATTCGTTGTTGGTGGTATAGATGGTATTTTAAATTTTTTCATTTTACACCTCACAATACAATTATATATATTTATACATATATTGTATGCAATACAAATGCATAACATTAGTATTGCAAAAAATATAAAGATATGTTAGAATAAAAAAGAAAGGAGGGGAAAAAATGGAAGAAAAAGAAAAAAAGAGTGGATTAAGTACTGCTTCAATGGTATTAGGTATTATTGCAATTTGTATGTGTTTTATTCCTTTATTAAATTATATTTCAATTATCTTAGGAGTCTTAAGTATTATATTTGGACTTATAGGAATAATCAAAAATGCAGAAAGAGGAAAAGCAATAGCTGGTTTTGTTTTAGGAATTATATCAGTTGTAATTGTCTATAATATGTATTTTGCAGTTGGAAAAGCATTGGAAGAAGTAAGCGACACAATAAATAACGCAACAGGTGTAAGTAGTTCAAGTAGCACGAAAAGTGAAGAAACAAAAACTATATCATCAGGAGAAACAATAATTGGAAAAGATGCAGAGATAAGCATTGAAAGTGCTAGTTTTAGTCAAAAGGTAGAGCCACCAAAAAAAGATATTTACTACAGTTATTATCAAGTAAAAGATTCTAGCAATACATATTTATATATAGTTTTAGACTGTAAAAACACATCAACAATAGACTTAGATGCTTCTTCTGTTGCTAATGTTACAGCTAAATATAATAATAATTATAGCTATTCTAGCTTTTCAGCAATACCAGATGACACATTAGGTCTTACTTATACAAGTTTAACACGCATTAAACCTTTAACATCACAAAAGATTTACTATTTAATAGAAATGCCAAAAAGTATAGCAGACGAAACAGATACACCAGTAGAAATTAACATTAAAGTAGATAATACAACCTATGTATATAAATATCGCTAATATAAAGAATATTGGAGATTATTATGAAAGAAAATTATTATTATATTAAAATTAGTAAATTTTGGACTATATTTTGGCTTGTAATATCAATATTAATTATTTTAGGTACAGAAGGCAAAGGATTCCTTATAATTATAATACCAGCATATTATTATGACTTATTAAAAAATTGTAAATATTATTATAATGATGATAAACTAATGATAGAATTTGGAATATTTAATAAAAATCAGTTTATAATACCTTTATATAGAATTATAAATTTAACAGCTAATGATAACATATTTAATTTTGGATATATACGTATAGTAGATAAAGGACAAACAATTTTATTAAAATATGTTAAAAATTCAAGAGATGAGATGAATAAATTAATTGGTAAATGGGAAAAAGCTAAAATTGATAATGTAAGAAATGAAGTTATTTAAAAAGGTCAAAAACCATATGATGTTTTAACCACTGAATTTAAGTAAAATATTATCAAAATAATAAAATTTAAAAAGTGAAAATATCAAAATCATCAATAAAATTTTGTAATATTCGCTTGAAATATATATAAAAATAGTATATAGTATTTTACATAGAAAATGAGAATAATCAGATGTGGTTTTGCCTTCAAACCTCGATTCTTCGAGAGTGAGGAGGTGGTACATATGATAGAAACAGCTTTATTAAATATAATTCATTTATTATTATTCGGCTTAATTACCGAAACTATCTGTGTATTTGCCTTAATTATACTTGTTATAGTTTTGAGCAAATAAAAAAAGAAAACTCACATCTGTACTTTGGCTAGTGTATTTGTGAGTTTTCATACATATATCTAGGTAAAACTACATATGTAGTTTCTCATTTTCTATCTTTATTATACACAGATTTTTAAGAAATGTCAAATAAAATTGCGTAAAATTAGTTCATACAATAAAAAACAAGTTTAAATATTCAAATATAAACAAAAAATAAATATTTTAAAAATTAATTCAGAAATAATATTTTTCCTGACAATTTCCTGAAAGAGCAAAAAAAATTTACACATCTTTACACAACTTTAAAATTTTGAAAATCACTATTTACAATATTTTAAAGACTTTAGAAAATTCTACAAGTATTTTAAGCACTTTTATCTTCTGCAGAAAAGTCAACTCCAAAAATTGCTTTACCTATTAAATAATTTTCAACAT
>CANRMR010000012.1 GCA_947631785.1 uncultured Clostridia bacterium
TATACATCACAATATTATGCAAATATATACATGACAAATTTTGATAAATACATAACGCAAAAGTTAGGAATAAAATGGTATGTTCGATACATGGATGATTTTGTACTAATTTTAGAGAGCAAAGAAAAAGCAAAACAATTAAAAGAAAAAATAGCAAAATATTTAAAAGAAAATTTAGAATTAGAATTAAACAAAAAAACGGCATATTTTAAAGTTGTAAATATCTACGATGTCCGCTCCAAATGTGTGATGTATTCACATCGCAATGAATATGTTATGGCTTATAGCAAAAATATTTTTATCAAAAACATTGCAAAAGACTTTTTTATATGATTTTCTTAACATGCTCCACGATCATTTGCTAAGTCTTGTGATGCAACTATTCTTTTATGAATACTTCCATCTGGTGATATATATATACTATCAAAACACATTGGTTCATAATTTAGTGATTTAAATTGTGACTGTTTAATAGGAGTTTTTAAATTGCATGTTAAGTTTAAAATAGTTTTTATTCCAAATCTTTTTTTAAGTGATTTGGGTTCTAAATAACATCCATTTTGTAAAGTATCACTTTGATGTACATCATTACAATAGGGTTTTAGTAATTCTTGTAAATCTACGAAATTCGGGTCATTTGGATTATCAGTTGACATTTCTGAAAATTTTATTGAAGTAAACCCTATTTGTTTCATTTCTAAAGCAAATTTTTCCATTTTATCAAATGAATCAATTCCCTTTTTATTAACAACACAATTAACTCTTAATTTAAGTTTTGGATTTAATTTATGAAATTCTTTTATTTTATCTAGTTCAGGAGTAACTCCAACTATATCATTATTTATTTTCTTATTTCCCATAACAGAAACAATAAGTTTATCTAATTTCGTTATAATTGGTAATAAACACTCTAAATTATAGCCATTGGTATTAACTGTTATTTTTTTCTTATATGGAGCAATAGCATTAATAATTTTAATTAAATCATTTGGAAATAATGTTGACTCTCCACCCAATAGAAGAACATTTGGATATTTATCTAGTGAGATAGCATTTTCAATAATTTTGTTTACGTCTGTTTTTGAAGGCGTGTTAAATCTTCCAACACAAAAGTAACATTTTCCATTACAGGCAGTCGTTGTTTGAATACATAATCTTGGTCCCATTCTTCCCATACAATAATTTTCCTTACTTCTTAAGGTAGTTGACATTTAAATCATCTCCATTCAAAACTTTATTATCAAATGAATCATATACCCAACTATCAGTTACAGAACAATCAGGTTGAATTACATTCATATAATCATGTTGATACTCAATATTTGGTATTCCAAAACTTTTTGCTTTAAATACGTTATTAAATGGACAACAAAGTTTAATATATGTTCTTATTTTTAAATATTTTGATAATGCTGGTAATTCAAAGAAACATCCTTTTAATGTAGCATTTTTTTGATGAATTCCAAATTTTATTAATAAATCTTGTAAATCAATAAAATTAATATTTTCGTTTGATGTAACTAACTCCATTAATTTAATTGCTGAAAAACCTAATTGTTTAGCTTTTTTAGCATAAGATTTTATTTCTTTTAAATTAGAAACAGTCTTATTTGTTACAACAACAGCAGCTATAATTTCGGCATTTCCTTTATTATGATTTAAATCTTTTAGTTCTTCTTCATTAATATATATACCTGTTGAATTTTTTTTGTAATCAAAAGAATGTATACTTAATGTTACTGTATCTAAATAAGGTATGCATTCTTTAATTATTTTTAAATTAGAACCATTACTTATTATACCAATGTCTTTTTTATATGGTCTAATACCCTTTAAAACTTCAACTAAATTAGGATATAAAGTAGGTTCTCCACCTAAAACATCAACTTTTGAAAATTTTGTCATTGAATTAGCCGTATCAATAAATTCTTGGGCATCTGAAGATTTTAAAAAAGGTGTGCCAGATGCAATACAAAATTCGCAGTTTCCATTGCAACTATTTAACAATTTGATATTCAGTAAATTATAACTATTTCCACAAATGCTATTTTGAGATGGCTTTAATATTATTTTTTCTTTATTATCCATAAAATACACCGTCCTTCTATATATTTATATTTTGTTATTAACATTTTATTAAAAACAAATACATTTGTCAATAGTTTTTTTAAAATTTTAAAAAATTTTATGCTTGACTAATTCTTTTGTTTTTAATATAATGTTAATAAGTAATTTATAAAAAGGAGTTACTATGAAAAAATATAATAATGAAAAAGAATTTTTAGAAAATTATGATGTAACAAAATTTGATAGATTGAGTATGACAACTGACATACTATTAGTTAGTGTATCGAATAAAGATTCTATAAATTATAGAAAAACAAGTAAAAAGATGATTAGCATTTTACTTGTTAAGAGAGATGAGTTTCCATTTAAAGATAAATGGTGTTTACCTGGAGGATTTTTAAATCCAAAAAAAGAAACTTTAGATGAATGTGCAAAAAGAG
Source organism: uncultured Clostridia bacterium (assembly GCA_947631785.1). Taxonomy (GTDB): domain Bacteria; phylum Bacillota; class Clostridia; order TANB77; family CAG-508; genus CANRMR01. The sequence continues at coordinate 2,508 of CANRMR010000012.1, forward strand.
TTTTGAAAAAAGAAACTAATTTATCTAATATTTATTTAGAACAATTATATACTTTTGATGACATAGATAGGGATCCTAGAACTCGTGTTGTTTCATCTGCATATGTAGCATTAGTTGATAAAAACAAATTAATCTATGAACTTAATAAAAATGCTTCTTGGTTTGATATTACAGAATTTAAAGAAATAGATAATATTGTTTATATTACTATGAATAATAATAATGAAACAATTCACTTTTCTATAAAGAAAACTTTAATACAAAAAACGACTAATCAATATTCTTTTTTAATTTTAAAAAATGAAAGCATTGCCTTCGATCATCCAAAGGTTATTTTATCTGGGATTGAACGAATACGTAATAAGATTAATTATACTGATATTGTATTCAATATGATGCCTAAATATTTTTCTTTAAGTGAGCTTCAAGCTGTTTATGAAGTAATTTTAGGAGAAAAATTATTAGCACCAGCTTTTAGAAGAATTATTGCAAATAAAGTTGAGAAAACTGATAAAATGTTAACTGGTAAGGGACATAGACCTTCTGTATTATTTAAGTATAAAGAAACATAATATTATTATGAAAATCAAAAATTGGGTCAATTGAATTTACTTTTTCAATTGACCCAATTTTTTAATTAAGCATAAATATTTTTATCAAATCTAATCTATTTAAAGTTTAAAATCAATTGACATTAGCAGTACTTTTGTGATATTATAGCATCAAAATAAAATAAAAAACATTAAATTTATTTTTAATATATTTATCACTATGTAAACATCTATTAATTCTATAAAAAAGGGGAGATTTAAATGTATAATTTTACAGAAATAGAAAAAAAATGGCAAGATTATTGGGAAAAAAATAAAACATTTAAAACAGATGCTTGGGACTTTTCTAAACCTAAATATTATGCACTTGATATGTTTCCATATCCATCAGGAGTTGGTCTTCATGCAGGACATCCAGAAGGATATACTGCAACAGACATAGTGTCACGTATGAAAAGGATGCAAGGGTATAATGTACTTCATCCAATTGGATATGATTCTTTTGGACTTCCAGCAGAACAATATGCAATACAAACAGGAAATCATCCTGCAAAATTTACAGAAGAAAATATCAAGACATTTGAAGGACAATTAAAAAGATTAGGTCTATCATATGATTGGGATAGAGTAGTATCTACAAGCGATCCAAGCTTCTACAAATGGACACAGTGGATATTTAAAAAATTATATGAAGATGGATATGCTAAACAAATTAATATGCCAGTTAATTGGTGTGAAGAATTGGGAACTGTTTTAGCAAATGATGAAGTAATAGATGGTAAAAGTGAAAGAGGGGGATACCCTGTAGTACGTAAATATATGAAACAGTGGATTATTGATATGCCTGCTTTTGCTGAAAAACTTTTAAGTGGATTAGATGAGTTAGATTGGCCAGAATCAACAAAGGAAATGCAAAGAAATTGGATTGGAAAATCTGAAGGTGTAGAAGTAGAGTTCAAAATTAAAGATGGTGGAAAATTTTCAATATTTACTACATGTATAGAAACTATATATGGTATTACATTTATGGTATTAGCTCCTGAAAGTAAATTAGTAGATGAATTAAAGGATAGAATTAAAAACTGGGATGAAGTGGTTAAATATAGAGAAGAAACTGCTAAAAAATCAGATTTTGATAGAACTGAAATTAATAAAACAAAAAGTGGTGTAAAGCTAGAGGGTATATATGCAATTAACCCAATCAATAACAAAGAAATACCTGTATTTTTAGGAGATTTTGTTTTAGCAAGCTATGGTACAGGAGCTGTTATGGCAGTACCAAGCCATGACCAAAGAGACTTTGAATATGCACAAAAATATAATATACCTATGATTCAAGTAATTGATGGAAAAGATACTGTAGAATGTGCTTTTGAAAAACAAGATTATTTAGGTAAAGGATGCAAATTAATAAATAGTGAAGAATTTACTGGATTAACAGTAGAAGAAGCAAAAATAGCTATTACAGATAAACTTATTAAAATGGGATGTGGAAAAAAGAAAAATAATTATCATATAAGAGAATGGATATTTGCTCGTCAAAGATTTTGGGGAGAACCAATACCAATTATTCATCTAGAAGATGGTAGAGATATTGTATTAGAAGATAAAGACTTACCTTTGATATTACCAGAAATGGATGATTATAAAGGAAAAAATGGCGAAGCACCATTAGAAAGTGCAACTAAGTGGAAAAATGTTGAAGTAGGTGGAATAAAAGGAGTAAGAGAAACAGCTACAATGCCTGGTTCAGCGGGATCAAGTTGGTATTTTTTAAGATATATAGATCCAACTAATGATGAAGTTTTTGCCGATCCTAAATTAATTGAGCATTGGATGCCAGTCGATTTATATATAGGTGGACCAGAACACGCAGTTGGACATTTATTATATTCTAGAATGTGGAATAATTATTTATATGATAAAGGATTAGTTAGTGTTAAAGAACCATTTAAAAAACTAATACATCAAGGAATGATATTAGGTTCAAATGGTATAAAAATGGGAAAACGTTTTCCTAAATATGTAGTAAATCCAGATGATATAGAAAAAGAATATGGTGCTGATACACTTAGAATGTACGAAATGTTCATGGGACCACTTGAAGCAGACAAGCCATGGAATGATGAAGCAGTTAAAGGAATTAAAAGATTCTTAGACCGTGTATGGAGACTATATCATGAAGAACTAAGAGAATTTAAAGATAATCCAAATTTGGATAAAATATATAATCAAACAGTAAAGAAAGTAACTGAAGATTATGAAACATTAAATTTCAATACTGCAATATCACAAATGATGATATTTGTAAATGCAGTATATAAAGAAAATACTTGGAATTTAGAATATGCTAAAAATTTTGTTAAATTATTAAATCCAATAGTTCCACATATTACTGAAGAAATATGGAGCGAGGTATTTAATAATACAGAAACCATTTCGTATGAACCATGGCCAACATATGATAAATCAAAAATTATAAATGATACATATGAAATGGTTGTACAAATAAATGGTAAAGTAAGAGGAAGAATAGAAGTACCAACTTCATATACAGAAGAAGAAATGAAATGTGCTGCAAAAAATTTAGATAGCATAAAAGATAAAATAGAAGGAAAAACAATTGTAAAAGAAATAGTTGTACCTAAAAAATTAGTAAATATAGTTGTTAAATAATTTTGTAATACAAAGATGTATGCTGTTACTTTTATTAAAAATATATAGTGTAAATCTTATAAACTCAAGGAGGAAATTATGAAAGAAAATAAAGTTGGCAAAAATGTTTTAATAGGTGGAGCATGGCCATATGCTAATAATTCATTACATATAGGTCATGTAGCAGGTCTTATTTCAGGAGATATAATTGCAAGATATCATAGACAAATAGGAGATAATGTTTTATATGTATCAGGTACAGACTGCCATGGAACACCAATAACAATTAGGGCAAAAAAAGAAAAGAAAACACCTGGCGAAATTGCTAAAATGTATCATCAAGAATTTGTGCAATGTTTTAATGATATGCAATTTTCATATGATTTGTATACAGAAACAGAAGATGATTTTCATAAAGAAAACGTAAAAGAATTATTTAAAAAAATGTATGATAATGGATATATATATGAAAAAATTGATATGCAACCATACTGCGAAAATTGTAAAAAGTTTTTAGCAGATAGAGAGCTATTATTAATATGTCCAAATTGCTCAAAAGAAACAAAAGGAGACATGTGTGATTGTGGATATGAGCCTAAAAGCGAGGATTTAATAAATGCTATATGTCAAGAATGTGGAAATAAAACAGTGCAAAAAGAAAATAAAAATTTATATTTAGCATTAGGTAAGTTACAACCTAAAATTGAAGAATATGTTCAAAAAAATAAAGAAAACTGGAGACCAAGTTCACAAAATGAAACAGAAAAATATTTAAAAGAAGGTTTACCAGAAAAAGCAGTTACTAGAAATTTAGATTGGGGAATAGATATACCAATACCTGGATTTGATGATAAAAAAATGTATGTATGGATAGATGCAGTTTTAGGGTATTTTACAGCATGTAAAAAAATATGTATTAAAAAAGGTCTAAATTTTGAAGATTTTTGGAAAGAAAGCGATAATAATATAATGTACATGGCTCATGGAAAAGACAACATAACATTTCACACAATTATTTTACCAGGATTACTTTTAGCTTTAGAAGATAATTATAAATTGCCAAATTACATGATAGCTACACAATACTTAAATGTAAATGAAGAAAAAATTTCAAAATCAAAAGGAAATGGAATAACAATTAGACAAATGCTAGATAATTACGATTCTGATATGATAAGATACTATTTAATAGAAAATGGCCCTGAAAAAAAAGACAGCAATTTTTCAATAGAAGATTTTGTTGCAATTTGCAATTCAGATATAGTTAATAAATATGGTAATTTAATAAATAGAACCTTAAAATTTAAGGGGCTTACAAAAATACCAAATGGAAAAATGGATGAAGAAATAAAAAAAATTATAATTTTAACATATGATAGTGTTAGTAAAGAAATAGAAAATTTAGAATTTAAAAAAGCAGTTACTTTAATTAGAGAATTAGTTGAAAGAGCGAACAAGTATTATGAAGAAAGAAAGCCATGGAATAAGCAAAAGGAAGATATAGAAGAATTCAACAATATTATATATACATGTGCAACTATAATTGCTAATTTATCAAATTTGTATGAACCATTTATGCCTAAGTCATCAGAAAAAGTAAGAAAAATGTTAAATATTGATAAATGTACATGGGACTATATTGAAGTACAAAAAGACATGGATTTAAACGAAATAGAGCCATTATTTGAAAGAATAAAGTCTTAAATGGAAAAGAGGAAAAAAATGTACCTTATTGTAGGATTAGGAAATCCAGAAGATAAATATGATAACACAAGACATAATATGGGCTTTCATGCAATTAACATGTTAGCTGAAAAATACAATATTAAGATAAAAAAAGAAAAATGGCAAGGATTATATTCAATAGACGAAATAGAAAACGAAAAAGTAATTTTACTTAAGCCACAAACATACATGAACCTAAGTGGTGAATCAATTATTAAATTTAAAAATTTTTATAAAATAGAAGATAGTAAAACAATTATAATTTATGATGATATGGATGTAGAAATTGGAGAAATTAAGATTAAACCAAAAGGTGGACCAGGTTCTCACAATGGAATGAAATCAGTTGTAGAATGCTTGCAAACAGAAAATTTTCCAAGAATTAGGATTGGAATTGGAAAAGATGAATATGAAGAAAAAATAGATTATGTTATAGGAAATTTAAGCAAACAGGAAAGAGAAAAATTAGATAAAGGAGCAAAAAAAGCATCAGAAGCTGCAGAAGAAATAATAAAAAATGGAATTGGTATTGCAATGAATAAATATAACTAAAAACAGTAATAAATCTAGAGAGGAATGAAAGTAAAAAAAATGCGTGAAATAGTTATAAACAAAAATGAAAAACAACTAGACATTATTTTGTTAGAAAATGGAAATGTAATTGAAAAATATAAAGAAAACAATGCACAAAATAGAATTGAAGGAAATATATACCTTGGAAAAGTGCAAAATGTTTTACCAGGTATGCAAGCAGCATTTATAGATATAGGAGAAGAAAAAAATACATTTATTCATCTAAAAGACGTCTTGCCAAAGGTTGATGAGACAAAGCATGATATAAAAGATATTTTAAAAGAAAAAAATATTAAAGAAATTGTAAAACCAGGTATGAAAATAATTGTACAAGTAAAAAGAGATGCAACAAACAAAAAAGGAGCAAGAGTATCTACCCACATTAGCCTGCCAAGTAGATTTGCAGTATTAATGCCAAATGCAGACTTTATTACAATATCACAAAAAATAGAAGATGAAAAAGAAAAATTACGTTTAACAAAAATTGTAAAAGAAACTCTACCTAAAGGGTATGGAGCAATTATAAGAACAGCAGCTTATAAAAAACAAGATGAGCAAATAAAAGAAGATTTAATAAAAACAGTAGAAAAATGGGAAACAATTAAAAAGGATGCAGAAAAAATACAAGAAGAAAATAAACCACAAATATTATATGAAAGTTTAGATTTAATTCAAAAATTTTTATTAGATGTTATAGATCAACAAATAGAAAAAATTACAGTAAATGACAAACAAATTTTAAATAAAGTAGAAAAATTTACAAAAGAAGTTATTGATAAAAAAATAAACATTGAATGCATAGAAAATACAAATTTACTTAGCACATATGATATAGATAAACAATTAGAAAAAATAGCAAATAGAAAAGTATGGCTTAAATGTGGAGGATTTATTACAATAGATTATACAGAGGCATTAACTGCAATTGATGTAAATTCTGGAAAATATGTAGGAACAAAGGACTTAGAACAAACCGTATTTACAGTAAATAAAGAAGCAAGTATTGAAATTGCAAAACAGCTAAGATTAAGAGATATTGGCGGAATGATAATTATAGATTATATAGATATGCAAAAAAAAGAAAATAAACAAAAGATAGTAGAAATATTAGAAGAAAATTTAAAAAAAGATCGTTCAAAAACGCAGGTAATAGGTTTTACAAAATTAAACTTGTTAGAAATGACACGTAAGCATATGTTCTCAAATGAATAAATGTAAAATTAATTAAAATTTGCAAAAGCTAGGATGAAAATATATACTAAAAAAATGTTTATGAAAGATGGTGATGATAGCCTTGAGAGAAAATAATGAAAGTGTACTTACAGATATTTTAAAATTAATTGCACCAGGTACAGAAATAAGACAAGGATTAGATAATATTTTAAAAGCAAAAACAGGAGGACTAATTGTAATTGGAGATTCTAAAGAAGTGTTAGACCTAGTAGATGGTGGATTTTACATAAACGAAGAATATACATCCTCAAGATTATACGAACTTGCTAAAATGGATGGAGCAATAATTTTAAGTTCAGATTTAAAGAAAATATTGTATGCAAATGCACAGCTTATTCCAGATTCAAAAATACCAACAAAAGAAACAGGAACAAGACACAGAACAGCAGAACGTACAGCAAAACAAACTAAAGAATTAGTTATTAGCATCTCTCAAAGAAGAAACATTATTACAGTCTTTAAGGACAATTTAAGATATGTTTTAGAAGATACATCAAAAGTACTAACAAAAGCAAACCAAGCACTTCAAACAATAGAAAATTACAAAAAAGTATTTGATAGTAAATTAAACATATTAAACGAGTATGAATTTAATGATATAGTAACACTAGACAATGTAATTACAGCAATACAAAGAGCAGAAATGGTTATGAAAGTAGTAGAAGAAGTACAAAAATCAATATATGAACTTGGAGAAGAAGGAAGACTAGTCCAAATGCAATTAAACGAATTAATAGGTAACTTAGAAAAAGAAGAACTATTAATTATAAAAGACTACATGGTAAAACAAAAACGTAAAACACCAGAAAAAATACTAGACGAAATTATACATTTAGAATATGAAGAATTAATGTTACCACAAACAATATCAAAAATATTAGGATACGAAAACTTCGACAATTATGAAGAAGTGGGGGTATATACAAAAGGATACCGTATTTTAAGCAAAATACCAAGAATGCCAAACAACATAGTTGAAAACCTAGTAAAATCCTTCAAATCATTCCAACATATATTAGTAGCCGACATACCAAAACTAGACGAAGTAGATGGAATAGGAGAAGTAAGAGCACGTACAATCATGCAATCATTAAAAAGAATGCAAGAACAATTCGTATTTGATAATATAATGATTTAGATGTAAAACAACTATGATAAAAAATGAAAAACACAAAAGGAGAAAAGAAAAAAATGAATAAACCAAACCATGTAATGGTTCGTCAAGACGAACCAAAATCCACAAAGGCATACCCAACACATGTAGGGGCGGACGCCTCTGTCCGCCCAAATGCTATAAAGGCACACCCAAATCATGTAGGGGTTCGTCTTGACGAACCCGCAGGAATTACATTAGTTGCCTTAATTGTTACAATAGGAGTAATGGTAATACTTGCAGGAGTTGCAATTAACGTATCAAGTAATATGCAAGCAGAAGCACGCTATCAAGAATTCAAAACAAAACTAGACATATTACAAACAGAAGTAGTAGAAAAATATGGAAATGCAGGAACCAGCAGCTATGTGCAAGATGGACTAATGCTTCACTATGACGGAATAGACAACACACGGAAGCGGACATAACCAAAATACAAGCACATGGCATGACCTAAGCGGAAATGGAAGAGAAGGAATATTGCATGGAGCAACATGGACAGAAGATGGACAAGGTTTGTACTTTGACGGACAAGACGACTGGGTAGGAATTGGCGAAATGAACTATGATAATATAACCATAGAAACGATTATAATGTATAATGATGTTAATAGGAGTCCAATGTGTATACTATGTAATTGTGAATCAGGCGGATATGGTCTATTATCAGTAAATAAAAAAAATATTTATAGAGTTGCTGCTAGTTCTCCTTATAAAGATGTAGAAAGTATAAATAATGTAGATGTAAATACAAAATATAGTTTATCAGGAAAACATAATCAAAAAGAAATGACTTTATTTGAAAATGGAAATAAAACATCAAATTCAATACAAGGAAAAATAGAACAAACACATGATAATACAATAATGATATTAGGAGCAGATCCAGATGGCAATAAAGCTGTAGGAAGTTTCTTCAATGGCACAATATATTCCGTACGTATTTACAACAGAGCCCTAACAGACGAAGAAGTAAAAAACAACTACTTTATAGACCAAATAAGATACAATGTAGCATTAGAAAAAGATGCAGAAGGTTTTACGCATTATACTGCAGAAGAATTAAAACAAATGGGATTTACAGAAATAGATCAAGATGCATGGATAAACTGGGATACAAGAGAAGTAAAAATGGAATATGAAGGACAAAAATATTCTAGTGAAAAATTTAATGCACAAAGTAACATTAACGATGTTCAAGCAAATACAAACTTTAATTTAGACATAAAATACGAAGATAACCGTTATAAAGTAACAGTAGCACCAGAAGAAAATGAAAAAAACATGCAAGTAGCATATAGAGTAAAAGCAGAATCTGGAAAAGCAGAAAATAACTGGATAATAGTAAATGGATTTAAATTTGAACTTGGAACATATGGCACATACGAAGTAAAGCTAAGTGATGGAAAAGGAAACCAAACAATAAAAACAATAAAGCAAACACTAGAAACAGTAAAATCAGATGGAGAAATAGCATACTTAGATGGAACACTAGGAGAGCCACTAGTAAATTATAAAATATACGGAAAAAGTGTGCTAGAAGGAGCATCAGCAGAAACAAAAAGTCTAGGACAAACAGGAAGTTTTAATATATTAATAACAGGAAGAAACATACTAAAGGGAATGAGTACACCATTAGAAGATACAGAATATTGGGATTATGGTTCGCATGGACAATATATACATCCATTAAATGATGGATGGGCAAATATAGAAAGAGATAATACCAATGGAACAAGTTATGGATGGGTAAATTTATATATTAGAAATAAATATAAAAAGATGTTTAAAGAAAATCAAAACTATACTTTATGTTATGAAGTAAGAAATATAAAAGAAAATGGTGGAGAAATCAATCTAACAACTAATCATGGTAATGGTACTATAGGAGATGGGGATGATATTTTTAGAAAAACAATTGGAAATTCTAAATTAAGTAGTAGAGAAGAAAATAAGATATATAGTTTTATAGATAAAACAAGTATTGGAGATAGTTTTAAAAATTCAGCACATTGTTTAAGAATACTTGCTGATGCAGATGCGGGACAAAAAATAGATTTTGATTTACGTTTTTGGATATATGAAGGAGAGCAAACTGAAAATTTAGAATACGAACCATATGATGAAACAATACAAAAAGTAGCAGTAGGAAAACCAATAGCAGGGGAAAGCAGTGGAACAAAAGAACAAATAGAATATGGAAAAAGTAATCTTCCGAAAATAGAAACAAAAAAAGGAGCAACACATATACTCGTAGAAGACGAAACAGTAGGACAAACAGGAGGAGAATACACATACATAAAAACAGAAATTTTAAATTAAAAAATGAAAAATAGGGGCTACTAGAAAAGAGGAAAAATGCAATATAACCCTAATATTCATAACAGAAAAAGTATTAGACTAAAAGAATACGATTATACAAAAGCAGGAATGTATTTTATAACAATATGCACAAAAAATAGAGAAAAAATATTATCAAAAATAACAGAAATACCAAATATGCAAAATGTAGGGGCGGACGCCTCTGTCCGCCCAAATAATACAAGAAAATACCCAAATAATGTAAGGGCAGACGCCTCTGTCTGCCCTGTCAAAATAAATTTAACATCAATAGGTATAATAATAGAAACAACATTAAAAAATATGATACAAAATGGTATAAAATTACATACATATGTAATAATGCCAAATCATATTCATTTTATAATTGAATTGATAGATGTAAATGAAAATGAGGGCGGACAGAGGCGTCCGCCCCTACAAAAAATAATTCAAGGTTTGAAATCAGTAACGGCAAGAAAATGTTTTAAATTTGGATATCGTACCATTTGGCAACGAAATTATTACGAACATATTATTAGAAATGAAAAAGAATATATTAAAATATTGGAATATATACAAAATAATCCATTAAAATGGTCAGAAGATGAATATAATTCATAAAAAATTAATTGACAAATTTTTAGAAAAATGATATTTTATATAAAAATTATTAAGGAGGAGAAAAATAATGAGCGAAACACAAAAGCAGTTATTAATAGATATAAATAATATATCTGTTAAATTAGATGAAGAATCAGCAAAAAAAATAAAAAAAGTAGCTACCAGCTTATTAGATGCTAAATTATTAGAAATAATGCCTAAAATAGCATTAAGTGAATTACAGGAATTAGATACTACAGAAAAACTAATGTTATTAGAAGAGTACTCTTTATCAGAAGAAGAAAGACAAAAAGAAAAAGAAGAGGCAGTACCATTTGAACAAGCATTAGAGGAAGCGGGGTTAACTATTGATGATTTACAAAATTAATATAAAAAAGAAAGCTCAGAAATTTATAAATAAACAAGACAAAAAACAACAAATAAGACTTTATAAAGCAATTTACAATTTACCACATGGAGATATAAAATTATTAAAAGGATATGATAAAACATATAGATTAAGAGTTGGAGAATATAGAGTTATTTTTGAATGGGTAGAAAATGAAATAATAATAGATGTAACTAATGCAGATAATAGGGGAGATATTTATAAAAATTATTAAGGAGGAGAAAAATGAAAAGCGGAGCAAAAAATGTTTTAGCAATTATTGCTATATTAATTATAATTGCATTAATTGGATGGATAATATATGGGTATGTACAAAAAGCAAATTACAAAATAGATAACCCAATTGTTACAATGGAAATAGAAGGTATGGGAACAGTAAAAATAGAACTATACCCAGATGTTGCACCAAATACTGTTAAAAACTTTATAGCACTTGCAAACAATGGGTTTTATAATGGACTTACATTCCATAGAGTTATAAAAGACTTTATGGTACAAGGAGGAGACCCAAATGGAGACGGTACAGGAGGAGCAACACTATCTGCGATTGATCCTAGCATTGAAAAAGATTCAGACCAAGATAAAGAATATACTATAAAAGGAGAATTCTTAAAAAATGGTGTAGAAAATAATTTAAAATGCGAAAGAGGAGTAATTGCAATGGCAAGATCAGATTACTCATCTATGTCATCTAGCTTAGCAGAAGCAGGATACAATTCTGGATGTTCACAATTTTTCATAGTAACAAAAACTACATCATCATTAGACGGAAACTATGCACCATTTGGAAAAGTAATAGAAGGAATGGAAGTAGTAGATCAAATAGAAAATGTAGAAATTGCAGAAGTTACTGATGAAAATACAGCCGAAGATAAACCAGTAAATCCACCGGTAATTAAAAGCATAACAGTAGATACTAAAGGTGTAGAATATGGAATGCCAAAAACTGAAGAACCATTTGATTATTCAAGCTGGATGCAACAATATTATGGATTAAGCTATTAAAAAAATAGGGATTATATCCCTATTTTTTTGTTTAATTATACACATGCAAAAAATTTTTATTTCTTTTTATTTTCATCTTTTTTAGAATTAGGAATAACAATATTTTGCTTAATTTTTTTTGTAGATTTTGGCTTATCTGTGGAAATATGATCATAAACAGGTGAAATATCTAGCTCTTTGCCATTTCCAGAAATAACCTCTATTTTTTTAGGTTTGTCTGACAATTATACCACCTCTTTTTAATTTTTTAAAATATTATCACATACCAAAAAAAAAGTAAAGAGCATAATGGTAAATTAAGTAAAATATATTATAAAAGGTGATAATATGCAATTAATATATTTAAGAAAAGTAAAATTAGAAAAGAATAAAGTAACATTAAAAAAGGTTATAAATAAAATAAAGATTTTGTTTAATAGAATAAAATTAGATAAATATGATAATAATAAAGTAATTATTACACTTCCTTATGAAAAAGAAATAACACAAAAACAAGCAAAAAAAATATTGAAAAAATTAAATAAAAAAATAAAACAAAAAGAAGTTGTAATTAGTCTATGTCAGCAGTGCAAAAAGGAGGAAAACCTAAAAGAAGTTTTAAAAAATGAAAAATATATCATTTTAGATGGAAAATGGTTATTTACTTGTTTGCTTATAAATATAATAGAATATATTGCTAAAATTCAAACAAAAAAAATAGAACAATATAGTATAAGTATTCTTGCAAATAAATTATCTAAACAAGAAAAAGAAGTAGTAATTGAACTTGCACGGAAAAGTAAGAACTATGAATATTATTACTAAAAATATGAAACAATTTAAATATATAGAAAAACAACTGTATGAAAAACAAGCAATTGCATTGCAAATTACAAACAACAAAAGAAAAAGTATGTTAAAATCTAATATTATAGTTAATGTAGATTTAACTGAAGAAGAATTAAATAAATGTACATTTCCACAAAATATAATAATTATTAATCTAAAAAATAAAATAAATACAAATTCAATAAAATTTGAAGGTATTAATGTAAATGACTGTACTTTAAACATAAAAAGAGAAATTAAGCCAATAGACGGATTTACAATAAACAGTCTATATGAAAGTATTTTGTATGAAAATAAGTCAAAATTAAAAGAATTAATAGAAAATGAAATAGAAATAAATAGCTTAATTGGTATAAATGGAAAAATAGAACAAAGTGAATTTAAATATGCATAAATTAAAAAATATGTTCTTAAGCTATTGACAAAAATAAAATATTGTCTTAATATAAAGTCATTAAAAAATTAAATCAAAACAAGGAGGACAAAACATGGAAGAAAAAGAGGTATTACTAACCCAAGAAGGGTATGATAATTTAGAAAAAGAATTGGAATATTTAAAAACAGAGCAAAGAGCAGAAATTGCAGAACGTATAAAGGTAGCTTTAGGATTTGGAGATTTGTCTGAAAATTCAGAATATGATGAGGCAAAAAATGCACAAGCAGCAAACGAAATAAAAATAGCAGAATTGGAAAATAAATTAAGATATGCTAAAATAATTGATGAATCGGAAATAGATACCAAAACTGTGCAAGTAGGAAATACAGTTAAAATTAAAGACATGGAATATGGAGATGAATTTGAATATACAATTGTAGGTTCTACAGAAGTTGATTTATCTCAAAATAAAATATCAAATGAATCACCAATTGGAGCAGCGCTTCTTGGAGCAAAGAAAAACCAAATAATTGAAGCAACAATTCCAATGGGAGTAGTAAAATATAAAATACTTTCTATTACAAAATAGAAAAAAAGGAGCAATTGTAAAAATAATTATTACAATTGCTCATGTTTTTAAATATATTGTTAATTATTTTAAAAAAAATTAATAAAAACAGTTGAAAAATCTTTTAAATTAATATAAAATTTAAAAAGATTTGAAACGTAAAAGCTTAAGGAGGATATATGATTACATTAGAAGACGTTAAAAACAACGAAGAAGTAAAATATTTAATATTGGGTTCTCAAAAACATTTAGATGCATTAGGTTATACAGAACATTCTATTCGACATATAAGTATTGTTTCAAAAAGAGCAGGGGATATTTTAGAAGCTTTAGATTATCCAAAAGAAAGGATAGAACTTGCCAAAATTGCAGGGTACTTACATGATATAGGTAACTGCGTAAATAGAGTTGACCATGCACATTCAGGTGCAATACTTGCATATCAGATTTTAAAAGATATGAATATGGAACAAGAATACAGAACAGAAATTATGACAGCAATTGGAAATCATGATGAAAAAACAGGGACAGCAGTAAGTGATATATCAGCGGCTCTTATTTTAGCAGATAAATCTGATGTACATCGTGATAGAGTTGTAAATACAAATATTTCTACATTTGATATTCATGATAGAGTAAATTATGCTGTAACAAATGCAAATTTAAATATTGATAAAGAAAATAGAAAAGTAACATTAGACATAAAAATAGATACTAAAATATGTCCAGTATTAGATTATTTCGAAATATTTATGGATAGGACAATGATGAGTAAATATGCTGCAAAATATTTAAAAATATGGTTTGAGTTGATTATTAACGATACGAGATTATTATAATTTAGGAGGAGAAAAAAGTGAACAAAAATTTAAAAACAATATATGTAACATTAATTATTGTATTAATAGCTGTGGTGTCTTTTATTGGTATATATGTAAAAGAAGATTTTAAGTATGTAAATAAAATACCAACATATCAATTAACAAAAAGTTTAGGAAAAACTATAATATCAAACTTAAAAATTGATGAAACAGTAAATGAAGTAAAATATGATGAAAATGGAAATGTAGTAGAAGATGATCAAGAAGATACAGAAAATACAAATTATGAAGTAAGACAAGAAGCAGTAAATAAAGAAGAAATACGAACAGTAGAAAACTATAAAATAGCAAAAGAAATTATAGAAAAAAGGTTAAAAGATATTGGTCTTCCAGAATACATTGTAAGATTAGACGAGGAAAATGGAAATATTCAAATAGAATATGAAAATGATGTAAATGTAGATGCTGGAACATATTATGCAGCATATGTAGGTAAGGCAGAATTTAAAGATGAAAACAACAACATAATATTAGACAACAATGATATAAAAAAATCAGAAGTAGGTTATAATCAAACTTCTTCAGGTTCATATCAAGTATACTTAAATTTAACATTAAATAATCAAGGACAAGCTAAAATTCAAGAATTAAAAAATAATAAAGAAGAACAAAGCGAAAATACTGTAAATGAAAATAGTGTAGATACACAAAATACTACAGTTGCTGAGGAGAATAATGTAGCTGAAAATGAAACATCTAACACTACAGAAAGTGCAGAAACTACTGAAACATCTAAAAAAGCTATAAGCTTTTACTTTGAAGATGAAGAAATAGGAGATGTTGCAATAGATGATATAACAAGCAAAAATCAAATAAGAGTTAACATTGAAGAAGAATCATCTAATACAACAACAATTAATAATAATTTAAATGAAGCAGCAGTTATGGCAATAATAATAAATTCAGGCAAAATGCCAATAAAATATCAAATAGAAAATTCTCAAGAATTAGTAACAAAATTAAATAATAATCAAATAAATATAGCAATATATGTATTAATTGGTGTTTTCGTAATAATAAGTCTATATCAAATTATTAAATACAAAAAAGATGGAATTGTAACTGTTTTATCTAATATTGGAATAATATCAATCTTTTTATTATTGTTAAGATATACAAATGTAAATGTAGGTTATGAATCATTTTATATAGCATTTATTTTAGAAATTATCTTAGCATATATTGATAGTAAAATATTAAATAAAATAAAAGATGTAAAAACTGTAGAAGAGGCAAAACAAGGTTTATCAAAAGCATATAAAGAAGTAATAGATATATTAGTACTTAGTGTTTTAATTGCAGTTGTATTTTCATTTGTAAAATGGGCAGAAATTGCAAGTATGGGAATGGTAATGTTCTGGGGAATTGTTAGTATTATTTTTGGATATTTTGTATTTACAAGAACATTATTATTAAATAATAGAAAATAAAATAGGAGGAAAACATGAAACAAATAAGCAGTAAAACAAAAATTAGTATTGTAATTATTACCATAATTATAGTAGCTGGAATTGCTATGATGTTTATAAAAGGAATAAATAAATCTATACCATATTCAGATCATACTAGATTAGAAATTACATTAAACAATTTAGAAAAGCAAAAAGTAGAAGAAATAGCAAAAGAAACATTAGGGGAAAATATAATAGTACAAACATTTGGAGACTTTGAAGATAAAATAGCAATTAGTATGAATAAATTAGAAGAAGATAAAAAAACACAATTTCAAGACAAATTAAATGAATTAAATGAAGGAGAAAATGTAGATATAACTGAAACTGAAGTTGGAAAAACAAAACTAAAAGATATGATGACACCTTATGTATTACCAATTGCAATTATTACTGTATTATTTGCATTATATAAAGGATTAAAATACAGAAAAGATGGCTTTATAAAAATGTTTTTAACTCCAATTGTTGATGTTGTAGTTGCAGAAGCAGTATATATTAGTTTATATGCAATTTTGCGTATACCAGTAGGAATTTATTTTATGCCACTTTTTGCAAGTGTTGGAATAATTACATTAATTGCAAATTCAATTTGTAAATCTAATTCTTCAGAAAAGCAAGAAAAGAAAGAAAAAAATGATTAATAAATGTTTATAATCGCTCATGCACATAGATAAGCTTTTAGCTTATTTGTGTGCAATTTGTTTTATATAAATAGGAAATTTTTTATTAGATAAAAAGATATAGTTCTTTTTTATAATTAAGTGAATATAAAATAAATAAGAGTTAAAGGTTGAAATTCTTTTTAAACCATAGAAGGAATGATTGAAAATATGAAGAAAAAAATTATAATATGTTTTTTTATCTTCAGTATTATTCTATTTAGTAGAAAAGAGGAAAATATTATTTACGAGTCAAAAGTAAGTTATAATGAAGAAGTACAAACAGTATTTAATACAAGTCAAATTCCAAAAGAAATTATAAGTAAAATGCAAGGTAACTCTATGCCACAAAATGCAAAAATAAATTATAATGACCTTACATATGTTACTGTAAATTATTATAATTTTAAAGATGAAATAAAAAAAGGAGAATTAATAGTAAATAAAAAATTAGGTCAGGAAGTTTTAGAAATTTTTAAAGAATTATATGATAAGCACTATCAAATAGAGAAAATAAGATTAATAGATGAATATGGAGCAAATGATGTAAAATCTATGGAAGACAATAATACATCTGCATTTTGTTATAGAATGATAGAAGGGACAAATCATCTATCAAATCATGCTAAAGGATGTGCAATAGATATAAATCCATTACAAAACCCGCAAGTTATAAATGGAGCAGCTTATCCAAAAATTTCTCAAGAATATGTAGATAGAACAAAATTAAAAAAAGGTATGATAAAAAGTAATGATATATGTTATATGGCATTTATTAAAAGGGGTTGGACATGGGGAGGAACATGGAAAAATCCAGATTATCAACATTTTGAAAAACAAATATAAAAAATCCAACTTAAGAAAAAAGTTGGATTTTTTGTGCAATAGAAAAGTTTTTAAAAATTCCTATTACATAAAATACATTTTTTTAAAAAGTTAGAATTAGCAACATCCTCTGTTACCACCACAACAACAGAATATTAAGATTAACACAATGATAATCCAGCAGCAGTCATCTCCAAATCCGAAACCGCATCCACATCCTCTATTTTCTGGCATTATAATTCCCCCCTTTCTAAAAAATAAGTAAGTTTTTCCTAAAAACTCGGAAATGGTAAATTTGGACTAATTACATCCGCAATTGTTACATCCATTATTACCGCATCCGCAGAAAAGAAGTAAAAACAAGATTATGAACCATAAAATTTCGCTGTTACAACAATTTCCCATTTTAAATTTACCTCCCTTTAATTATAAAGAACTTATTTGTTTTGTTCTTTTGTATGATATATACTATTCGAAATAAAAAAATGTGTTACAAAAAAAATTTCAAAAAAAGCTATACAAAAAATAGAAAACAATGATATAATTGTGAAAAATATACAAAAGTTAGAAGAGGTGTAAAGGTTGAAAAATGATTACAATTCTTTTCCAACCCAGATTTGTGCCTTAGAAAGGGATGATTGTAAAAATGGGAAATATTATATTGCTAGATGAACTTACTATTAACAAAATAGCCGCAGGAGAAGTAATAGAAAGACCAGCATCTGTAGTAAAAGAGATGGTAGAAAATTCTATTGATGCAGGGGCAAATAATATTTGTGTAGAAATTAGAAATGGTGGTATATCATATATTCGTATTACAGACAATGGAAAAGGAATTTCAAAAGATGATTTAGAACTTGCATTTGAAAGACACGCAACTAGTAAAATTAGAATAGCAGATGATTTAAATGTTGTAAAAACAATGGGATTTAGAGGTGAAGCATTAGCTAGTATTGCAGCTATTTCAAAAGTAGAGCTTGTATCTAAACAAGAAGAGGAAGAAACAGGAAGTAAAATTGTTGTAGAAGGAGGAAATGTACAAACAATAGAAGATACAGGATGTGCAAAAGGAACAACAATTACAGTGCAAAATTTATTTTATAACACACCTGTTAGATATAAATTTTTAAAAAAGGATTATACAGAATCTGGATATATTGAAGATGTAATAACAAGGCTTGCACTTGTTCATCCAGAAATTGCATTTAAACTTATTAACTCTGGAAAAACTATTATACAAACGAGTGGAAATAATGATGCAAAATCTGTAATTTACAGTATATACGGAAAAGATATTGCAAATAGCATATTAGAAGTAAATTACAAATACGAAGAAATACACATAAATGGAGTAGTAGGAAAACCAGAAATTGCACGTTCAAATAGAACAAACCAAATGTTTTTTGTAAATAATCGTTACATAAAAGATAAAACCCTTATGCAAGCTGCAGAACAAGGATTTAAAGGCTTATTGCCAATTGGAAAATATGGATTTCTTATATTAAATTTAGAAATGGATTCTAGTATGGTAGATGTAAATGTACATCCAGCAAAACTAGAAGTTAGATTTGATGATGAAAACAAAGTTTTTAAAGCAGTTTATCATGCAATAAAAGATACATTATTAAAATCAGAATTAGTAGAAGATACATCTAAACCAAAACAAGACGATTTAGGACAAACAGCTCAAGAAGAGAAGCCATATAGTTTTTCAGATATGTTTAGAAGAATTAGTAATTCAAATACGACAAAACAACAAGACTATAGTTTTAATCAAACACAAAACCAATTAAATTTAGAAGAACAAGAAAATGGATATTATATGCAAGATGAAGAAGAAAAGTTAAATTATACAAATTCAATTGAAAATCCAGAAACAAGAGAACTACTAGAAAAGCTTGCAAAAATGCAACAAGATTTAAAACAACAAGTAGAAGATAATCCAGAATTAAAGCTAAATACACAAGATTTAGAAAAAGATCAAGAAGAATTAGAAAAAATATTATATCCAGAAGGAAAACAAAATAAAGAAGAAATAAAACTAGAAGAAACACAAGAAACATATCAAAACGATGTTGAAAATGGAGAAGATATTTTAGATGAAAAAAATGAAACAAATAACATTGAAAGTGACGCAGAAAATGATACTTTAGATATAAGTGAGGATAATAAACAAGAAAACATAGAAGATAAACAAGAAGATGCTATAGAAGATGAGGTAAAACCAGCTGATATTTTAAATAAAATAACAGAAGATAATTTAGAACAAACAGAAGAAAGCAAAAAGAAATTTTCTACAATGTATGAAGAAATTTTTGGTAAAAGAAAAGAAACAAAAAAAGAAGATGACGGTGTACCTAATGCTACATTTGAAGCAATAGAAGATAACAATATATCTGTATTTGAAAAAGATGAAAAATTATCAAGGCCATATAAATTTATAGGAATTGCATTTTCCACATATATTATTTTAGAAATAGATAAAGAAATGTATATTTTAGACCAGCATGCAGCACATGAAAGAATACTATATGAAAAAGTAAAAAAGAATTTTTATTCAGATGATGATAAAGATTCTCAAATGTTGTTATTGCCAGATATTATAACACTTACTCATAAAGAGATGGATATTGCAAAAGATAATATGGATGTGTTTAAAAAAGCTGGATTTGAACTAGAGGAATTTGGAGAAAATACTATTAAATTAAGTGGTGTACCAAATATATGTATAGATTTAGATACAAAAGAATTATTCTTAGAAACACTTGACGAAATAAATACAGTTGCAAGAACAGCAAAACAAGAAATAGAAGAAAAATTTATTGCAACAGTTGCATGCAAAGCAGCAGTAAAAGCGAATATGGCTTTAACAAAAGAAGAAGTAGATAGCTTAATGGAACAATTATTAAAGCTTCCAAATCCATTTACATGCCCACACGGTAGACCAACAGCTATAAAAATGAATAAAAACGAAATTGAGAAAAAATTTGCAAGAAGAAAATAAAGGCTGAGTTTATAATTAGTAAAAACTAATATAAAATATAAGAAATATTTTTATATTAGTTTTTAAATATAGAAATCTTTTTTTAAGATAAAAAAGGAGTAATCATGATAGTAATTATAATGATTTCATTAATTTTATATATTATTGTAGCATTTAGTACATATAAAGCAATGCCAGAAATAGATAAGCAAAGAAAATATGTATACATTATAGTAGGGTTTATAATAGTATTCCTTATTACATACATTCTTGCAAGCATATCACTTATGGGTAAAGACGTTCAAGATGCAGAAATATTAAATATTGCGAAAAAAACAGCAATATATTTAATTGCACCAATCAATAGCTTAATATTAATGCCGATTGGAAACAGTATTAGTAAAACAAAAGGAAAAAGATTGACAAAACAAAAACTAAAAAAAAGACTTCTAATTTGGATGATAGTATTTATAGTATGCATAGTTTTTTTTGAACAATCATATATTAAAAATTTTGTAGAAGGATTATTGGTGAGCAAAACATGGTAAAACAAAAAGTAATTGTAATATGTGGCCCAACAGCATCAGGAAAAACAGCACTGTCTATTGAACTTGCAAAAAAAATAAATGGAGAAATTGTTTCAGCTGATTCTATGCAAATATATAAAGAAATGGATATTGGTAGTGCAAAACCAACCAAAGAAGAAATGCAAGGAATTAAACATTATTTAATTGACTTTGTTAGGCCAGATAAAAGATATAGTGTTGCAAATTATAAAAAAGATGCAAAAGAAAAGATAAAAGAAATTTTAGATAAAAATAAGATTCCTATTATTGTTGGTGGAACAGGACTTTATATAGATTCATTAATTTATGAAATTGACTATAGTTTAGTAAATTTAGATGAAGAATATAGAAAAAAATTAGAAAAAATAGCTAAGGAAGAAGGCTTAGAAAAATTATATAACAAAGCGTGTGAAATTGATAAAATAGCAATGGAAAAGATAAGCCCAAATGATCAAAAAAGAATTATTAGGGTACTAGAAATATATCATGATACAGGGAAGACAAAAACCCAGCAGGAAATAGAGTCTAGAAAAAAAGAAGTAGAATATGATTATCATGTGTTTGCAATAACAATGGACAGAGAGGTTTTATATCAAAGAATAAATAAAAGAGTGGACATTATGATAGAAAAAGGCTTAATAAAAGAAGTAGAACACATGCTAAATAAATATAAAGAATTTCCAACAGCAATGCAAGGTTTAGGATATAAAGAGACAAAAGAATATTTAGAAAATAAAATCACAAAAGAAGAAATGATTGAAAAAATAAAAATGGAAACTAGAAGATATGCTAAAAGGCAACTTACATGGTTTAAGAAAAATAAAGATACGATATGGTTAGATGGACAAAATGATATACAAAATAATATCAATATTATTTTGGAGGAGATAAAGTGATAAAAAGAAAAAAAGAAAGAACAAAAAAGTTAAAAATATTATTGCTTTTTATAATATTATTAATACTTCTTGTATTTTTTGTTAAGAATATTTATAAATTAATAAAAGAACCAACCAATATCTTTATTATAGAAAAGGGAAAAATAGAGCAAAAAGAAAGTACAATTGGATACATAATTAGAGACGAAGAGGTTATGACTGGTTCAAACTATCAAAATGGTATTGTACAAATTAAAGCAGAAGGTGAAAAAGTAGCAAAAGGTGAATCTATATTTAGATATTACAGTAACAATGAAGAAAATTTAAAAGATCAAATAAAACAATTAGATGTTCAAATTCAAGAAGCGCTAGATGGACAAACTGATATTTATTCTGGAGATATTAAAATAATAGAAGGACAAATAGAAGAAAAATTAGATAACATATACAAATTAAAAGATATACAAGAAATAGAAGAAAAACGAAAAGAAATTGAAGAACTAATTGTAAAAAAAGCAAAAATTGCAGGAGATTTAAGCCCAGCAGGTTCTTATATAAAAACATTAATAGAACAAAGAAGTTCATTAGAAAATACATTAAATTCTGGTTCAGAATATATGGTAGCAAAAAAAAGTGGAATAGTTTCATATCGTATTGATGGTTTAGAGGAAACGCTTGTGCCAAATAATTACTCTAACTTAAATAAACAAATGCTTGAAAGTTTAAATTTAAAAACAGGACAAACAGTTGCAACAAGCAACAAAAGTGGAAAAGTAATTAACAATTTTGAATGTTATATTGCAACAATTCTTTCATCAGAAAATGCTAAAGAATTAAAAGAAAATCAAAACATATCTTTAAGAATGTCAAATAATGAGCAAATAACTGGAAAAATAGAATACAAACAAGAACAACCAGATGATTCTATCTTATTCGTTATAAAAATTACAAAAAATGTCGAAGAACTAATTACATGTAGAAAAATATCACTAGATGTAATTTGGTGGAGTGACGAAGGACTAAAAGTTCCAAATGAAGCCATTTTAGAGGAAGATGATAAAAAATATATTGTTCGAAATCGAGCAGGATACACTGATAAAATACTAATAAAAGTTTTAAGACAAAATGAAAAATATTCGATTATTGAAAACTATGATGCAGAAGAATTAAAGGAATTAGGCTATACACTTAAAGAGATAAATGAAAGAAAAGTAATAACTTTGCATGATGAGATATTATTACAATAATATTACAAAATAATTAAAAATCAATTACAATCAAAAAAACTATTGACAAGATAAAAAAAAAGTAAGATACTATTAGTAAATAATACCAAGGAGAGAATTTAGGAGGTAAAAAAATGGCAGGAGCTATAATGAACAAAGTGTGGGATTTTTTAGGTTTAGAAACACAAGAGGAAGAAGATTATGAAGAATTAGAAAATGAAGGATATGACTATGATACAGAAGAACAAGAAGAAGTAAACGAAGAAAGAAGATTTTTTGGAAGAAAAAACAAAGAAAAAGTTGTCAGTATGGCACAATCACATCAAATAAAAATGGTTATTTCTCAACCTACTACTTTTGAACAATCAGAAGAAATTTGCAATTACCTAAAAGAAAGAAAATCTGTAATTGTAAACCTAGAATATGTTAATAAAGATGTAGCAAGAAGAATTGTAGATTTTATAAGTGGTGCAGTACATGCACTTGATGGACATATACAAAAAATATCAAATTCTATATTCTTAATTGCACCATTAAACTATGAAATAGAAAGTGATATGGCAAGAGAAGAAATAAAAAATAAATTATCTGTTTCATGGCTTAAGAATAACTAATTAAATGGGAGGAAAATTCATGATTACACCTTTAGATATTGAAAACAAAAAGTTTGCAAAACAAATGATGAATGGCTACAATGTAGAAGAAGTAGATGAATTTTTGGATGAACTTACTGTAGAATATGCTAAAGCCTATAAAGAAAGTACAGAATTAAGGACAAAAGTAGAAGATTTAAATAATGAACTTATTCGTTATAAATCAATAGAATCAACACTTCAAAGTACGCTTGTGATGGCGCAAAAAACAGCAGATGAAGTAAAAGAAATTGCAAAACAACAGGCAGATCAAATTATAAAAAATGCAGAAGCAGATTCACAAAAGCAATTAGATGCTATTGATGCAGAGGTAGCTTTAAAGAAAAAAGAATTAGATGATGTACAAAAACAATTTGACATATATAAAGCAAAAATGGAGTCATTATTAATATCACAATTAGAATTAATTAAAGAAATAAACAAAGAATAATAAAAAACTATTGACTTTATTTAAAAAAGTGAGTATAATAATATCATATTTAAAAACTAGAAGAGTGGAAGCAAATTCCACTCTTTATACATGCTAGGAAGGTTTGCGCTATAGAAAGGAATGGTAGTAAATATGGCAAAAATAGAAGAACTTGTTGAAAACCTTGTTCTGCAGCCAATAGAAAATTTAGGCTACGAGCTTTATGATGTAGAATATACAAAAGAAGGAAAAAATTATTTTTTACGAATTTTTATTGATTCACAAAATGGTATAGATTTAAATGATTGTGAAAATGTAAATAATGCCATATCAGATTTACTAGATGAAGCAAATTATATAAAAGAGCAATATTTTTTAGAAGTATCTTCTCCAGGAATAGAAAGAGTTTTAAAAAAAGACAAACATCTAGAAAAATATAAAAATCAAAAAATAATGGTTCATTTATTTAAAGCAATAGATGGGAAAAAACAAATAGAAGGTATTTTAAATAACTTTAGTAAAGATACTATAGAAATCGAAGTAGAAAATAAAATTAAAATAATACCAAGATGTGATATATCACAAATAAAAACAATATATGATTGGTAAATAAAATAATGAAAGGAATGGTAAAAATGAAAGCAATTGATAATAAAGAATTAATACAGGTACTAGAAGAATTAGAAAAAGAGAAAGGAATAAAAAAATCTTATATGATAGAGGCAATAGAAACAGCACTTGTAACAGCATATAAAAGAAATTTTGATTCTGCTGAAAATGTAAAAGTAGTTATGGATAATAATACAGGAGAAACACATGTTTATTCTGTAAAGGAAATAGTAGAAGTAGTTGAAGACAGTAAGTTACAAATTCAACTAGATCAAGCAAAAAAAATTAGCAAAAAAGCAGAAATAGGAGATACAATTGATGTAGAATTAGTACCAAAAAATTTTGGTAGAATTGCAGCTCAAACAGCAAAACAAATTATAATACAAAAATTTAGAGAAGCAGAAAGAGAAATAATTTATTCAGAATTTTCAGACAGAAAAGGTGAAATTGTTTCAGGAATTGTCCAAAAAGCAGATACTGGAATTGTTGTAATGGATTTAGGAAAGCTAGAAGGTATTATGCCAAAAAAAGAGCAAATTCCTACTGAAAATTATAAAGTAAATGATAAAATAAAAGGTTATGTATTAGATGTTGTAAAAGAATCTAAGGGAAACCCTCAAGTAATTGTTTCTAGGTCAGCATGTGATTTTGCAAGAAAGCTATTTGAATTTGAAATACCAGAAATATATGAGGGAGTAATTGAAATAAAAAGTGTTTCAAGAGATCCAGGCAAAAGATGTAAAGTTGCAGTATATTCTGAAAACGAAAACATAGATCCTGTTGGCTCTTGTGTTGGTCAAAAAGGTGTAAGAATTCAAAATATAATAAATGAATTAAATGGAGAAAAAATAGATGTAATAGAGTGGAATCCTGATCCAGCAATTTATATTTCGGCTGCTCTTTTACCTGCTAAAGTTATGGCAGTAGACATTAAAGAAGAAGAAAAATTTGCACAAGTAATTGTTCCAGATGATCAATTATCACTTGCAATTGGAAAAGCAGGACAAAATGCAAGGCTTGCAGCTAAATTAACAAATTGGAAAATAGACATCAAATCAGAAACACAATTTAGACAAATGCTAGAAGAATTACAAAATGCAGATGAAGTAGAAGAATAGGATATTAAATTTAAGAATAAAATAAAGAGGTGGATAAACATTGAAAAAAATGCCACAAAGAACATGTATGGGATGTAATGTAAAAAAAGATAAAAAAGATTTAATTCGTATAGTAAAAAATAAACAAGGCAAAATATCAATTGATAAAACTGGAAAACAAGAAGGTAGAGGAGCATATATTTGTAATAACATAGAATGTTTAGAAAAGGTTATAAAATCAAAAAGACTTGAAAGAGTTTTAGATACAAAAATAGAAAATGAAATATATGAAAGTTTAAGAGGTGGCATAATTGACAAATAATGAAAAAATACTAGGTTATCTTGGAATATCTAGAAAAGCTGGAAAATTAATTTTTGGAACAGATGCATGTTTAGATGGATTAAAAAAGGATACTTTAAGTTTAATAATAGTTTCCAAGGAAGCATCTGAAAGAACAAAAAACAAATTTAGTAATATATGTAATGATAAAAAAATTACATATATTGAATGGGGAGATATAAATAGTATTAGTAAAGCCATTGGAAAACAAAATAAAGCAGTAATAGGAATAAAGGATAAAAATTTGTCCGAAGCAATAAAAAAAATAATTAATGGGGGTGAAGCTATTGGGTAAAATAAAAATACATGAAATAGCAAAAAAATTAAATTTAGCAAGTAAGGAAGTGCTTGAGGTTGCAAAAGAATTAAAAATAGATGTAAAAAGTCACATGAGTTCTGTAGAAGAGGATATAGCAGCAAAAATAGAGGAAAGAATAAATAAAGGGAAAAAGAAAGACGAAAAACAAGAGAAAATAAAAAAAGCAAAAAATGATAAAAATGAAAAAGCAAATGATGCACCAGTTATTATACGTAGAGAAGTAATTATTTCAGACGAAGAATTAGAAAAAGAACAAAAAAAGCAAGATACTGAAAAAATGCAAAAAAGAGAAAAACAAGTAGGTTTTGTAGAAAGAAATAGAAATAAAGACTATAATATTGTTTATAGAAATAAGCCAACAAAGCCACTTACAGTAAGTGAATTATTTGGGTTAAATAAAAAAGAAAATGTTAAGAAAGAAGAAGAAAAAACAGATTCATTAAAGAAAGATATTAAAAATGAGCAAACAGAAAAAGAAAGTGAATTAAAACAAACAGAAGTAAAAGAAGTAAAAAGAGATAATTTTAATAATAATTATAAAAATTATAACAAAGATAATGTAAATCATGATTATAAAAATAAAAACAATAAGCAAAGAGAAAGAAATAATGAATATGTAAAAAACGGAAATAATAATTATAGAAATAATAATTACTCAAATTATAGACAAAATAGAAATGATAATGGAAACAATAGCTATAACCATGGAAAAAGACCATTAGATGAAAAAGGAATTGAAAAAAACATTAAAAATATTATGTCATCTGAAATGCCAGAAAAAGAAATAACTAGAGAATATAATAAATCAATTGATAAATTAAAAAATAATAATAAATTTGAAGAAAGAAATAACAAAAAATCTTCTAAAAATAAAAGGAATAACAATTTTGACTTTAATGAAGATAAATTAAAAAGTCTAAAACAAGAAAGTAGACTATCAAACATGTTCCATGACCAAGATGGTGGAATGTTAGATTATTATGATTTAACAACTCAAAGAGGTAGAAAGAATAAGAAAAAAGTAAACAAAAATGATGAAACAAGAACAAAACAAAAAATATTTAAATTAACAGAAATTACAATACCAGAATCAATTACTGTAAAAGATTTAGCTGCAGAATTAAAAAAGACAAGTGGTGAAGTTATTAAAAAATTATTTGATTTTGGAATAATGGCAACAATCAATAATGAAATAGACTTTGATACAGCATTTTTAATTGCCTCTGAATTTGGAGTTACAGCAAATAAAAAAGAAACTGTAAGAGAAGAGGATATACTATTTGATGAAACTGAAGATAAGCAAGATGAATTAAAACCAAGACCACCAGTAATTGTTGTTATGGGACACGTAGACCATGGTAAAACATCTCTTTTAGATGCAGTAAGATCAACTAATGTAATAGAAGGAGAAGCAGGAGGAATTACACAACATATTGGTGCATACCAAGTAGAAATAAATGGAAGAGAAATTACATTTTTAGATACACCAGGGCATGAAGCATTTACAGCTATGCGTGCAAGAGGAGCTAAGATAACAGATATTGCAATACTTGTAGTTGCAGCAAATGATGGCGTAATGCCACAAACAGTAGAGGCAATTAATCACGCCAAAGCTGCAGAAATTCCAATTATTGTTGCAATTAACAAAATTGATGTAGAAGGAGCAAATCCAGAAAGAGTAAAACAAGATTTAATGAAATATGACTTAGTACCTGAAGAATGGGGAGGAGATACAATATTTGTTAATATCTCTGCAAAACAAAGAACGAATATAGATACATTGCTTGAAATGGTACTTTTAGTTGCTGATATGAAAGAACTAAAAGCAAATCCTAACAAACAAGCAAAAGGTACTGTTATTGAAGCTAGATTAGACCAAAAAAGAGGACCTATTGCAACTATGCTTGTACAACGTGGAACATTAGATGTAGGTGATACAATTGTAGTTGGCTCAA
The DNA here is from genome assembly GCA_947631785.1 of uncultured Clostridia bacterium. Lineage (GTDB taxonomy): Bacteria > Bacillota > Clostridia > TANB77 > CAG-508 > CANRMR01. The sequence continues at coordinate 31,357 of CANRMR010000012.1, forward strand.
CTATTGGTAGAATTCGTGTAATGACAAATGATAAAGGAAAGAAAGTAAAAAAAGCAGGACCATCTATGCCAGTTGAAATTACAGGTTTAACAGAAGTTCCAGAAGCAGGTCAAACTTTCTACGAAGTAAAAGATGAAAAAATGGCAAAACACTTAATAGAAAGAAGAAAACGTCAAGAAAGAGAAAAAGCAATAAATGCAACTTCAAGGGTAACTTTAGATGATTTATTTAGCCAAATAGAAAAAGGAAATTTAAAAACACTAAATTTAATTGTAAAAGCAGATGTACAAGGCTCAGTAGAAGCTGTAAAACAATCACTAGAAAAATTATCTAATGAAGAAGTACAAGTAAAAGTAATACATGCAAACGTTGGTGCAGTAACAGAAACAGATGTAACTCTTGCAAAAGTTTCAAATGCTATTATAATCGCATTTAATGTAAGACCAGAGCCACTTGCAAAAGAAGAAGCAGAAAAAGATGAAGTAGAAATTAAACAATATTCTGTTATTTATCAAGCAATAGAAGATGTAGAGGCTGCAATGAAAGGAATGTTAGATCCTGAATTTGAAGAAAAGGTAATAGGAACGGCAGAAATTAGACAAACATTTAAAGTTTCTAATGTAGGAACAATTGCAGGATGTTATGTAACAGATGGAAAAATAGAAAGAAAAGCAGGAATAAGAGTAATTAGAGAAAATGTAGTAATACATGATGGAACTTTAGTATCATTAAAGAGATTCAAAGATGATGTAAAAGAAGTTGCATCAGGATACGAATGTGGTGTGCAAATAGAAAATTATAATGATATACAAGAAGGAGATACTTTAGAAGTCTATGTTATGCAGGAAATAAAAAAATAAAAATTAATGAAATGTAGGGGCACGGAGCACCGTGCCCAAAAACCAAAAAGGAGATAATAACAATGAAAAAAAACAGCAATAGATTAAATCGTGTTGACGAGGAAATAAAAAAACATATAAGTCATATTATTGCAAATGACTTAAAAAACTCTAATATAACTGGTTTAATTAGTGTAACTAAAGTGAAAGTTACACCAGATTTAAAATTTGCAAAAGTTTATGTAAGTATATTAAATGCAAAAAATACAAAAGAAACGTTAAAAGCTTTAAAAAATGCATCAGGATTTGTTCGTAGCAAGCTTGCACAAGAGATAAATTTAAGAATTACGCCAGAGATAATATTTGAACTAGATGATTCTATGGAATATGGTGCAAGAATAGATTCAATATTAAAAGACATAATGAAAGACATAAAACCAGAAGAGTAAAAATAAATACTATAATTGTATAGATTACTATAATTAGTTATAATATAAAATATTTCTTATATTTTTACTCAATGCTCTCCCACTGGCGCTGTAACTCGCTTTGCTCGAACAGCCCTCAGCGGTCCCCACGACGCGTTCGCAAAAATAACGAAATATTTATATTATAACTAATTAATATAACCAATTAATATAACTAATTAATAAAGAAAGGAAAATATTATGACATTAGATAATATTAAAGAAGAAATAGAAAAAGCAAATAGCATTGTTTTGCTTACACATGAAAATCCAGATGGAGATGCAATAGGAAGTACTCTTGCATTTTATTTAGCATTAAAACAATTAGGAAAAGAAGTAGATATAATTATACCAAAGTTTTCTAGAACATTTGCTTTTCTGCCAGGTGCTGAAAAAATAATGAAAGAGGGAACAAAAACTCAATATGATTTAGCTATAGCACTTGATTCAGCAGATTTAAAAAGATTAAATGGATGGGTAAATTATTTTGAAGATGCAAAAGTAACAGTATCTATAGATCATCATGGAAGTAATCAAATGTATGCAGATTTTAATTTTGTAAATCCGGCTGCACCTGCTTGTGCACAAATACTTGTAACTGTTCTTGAATTTTTGCAAGTTGAAATTACAAAAGATATAGGAACATGTCTTCTAACAGGAATAATTACAGATACAGGTGGTTTTAAATATCCAGGTGTTACAGCGGAGACATTTGAATTTGCATCATGGCTTTTAGGAATTGGGGTAAATGTTTCAGAAATTTATAAAAAAGTATTGCAAGTAAAAACAAAATCTAACTTTGAACTTAGCAAAATTGCAATGGATAGATTAGAATTTTTAGAAGATGGAAAAATTGCATATACATATATAACAAACGAAGATTTAGAAAAAGTAAATGCAGAAACTGGAGATCATGAAGGTTTAGTAGAAATTGGAAGAGACGTAGAAGGTGTTGAAGTTTCTATTTTCTTAAGAGAAGAAGAAAAAGGAATAAAAGCATCATTAAGATCTAATGATTACTTAAACGTTTCAGATGTTTGTATTGCTTTTGGAGGAGGAGGACATCCTAGAGCTGCAGGATGTACAATTATTGGAACAATGGAACATGCAAAGCAAAAAATTATTTCTCAAATTAAGCAAAATTTAAAATAAATTATTAACAAAAATTTATTTATTAACAAAATATGTATATAGAATTTGAACTAAAAAACCCTGACGCGCAGTTTGGGAGGGAGAAAAGCGAAGCGTACTTAGGCCAGCAAGGAAGTGTTTTTTAGTGAAAATGATATATACATATTTGTTAATTTCTAGATATTTTATTTGATAAATAACTTAATATTAGAACAACATATAGTAAAGATTTTTAGTTATACATATTTTATTAACTTTATATACATATTTGTTAATTTTTAGTATATATATTAATTTTATTAATAAGGTAAAAGAATTTATAATTTGTACAGGGAGTAGGAAATGGATGGAATTTTAGTAATAAATAAACCAAAAAACTACACTTCACATGATGTTGTGGCAGTTTTAAGGAAAATACTAAATACAAAAAAAATAGGACATACAGGTACATTAGATCCAAATGCAACAGGTGTTCTGCCAATTTTAATTGGAAAGGGAACAATGCTTTCTAATTACCTAATAAGCCATGATAAAATATATAAAGCAACTATTAAATTAGGAAAAAGAACCAATACTCAAGATGCAGATGGAATTGTGGTAGAGGAAAAGGATGTTCCAGATAAGGCATTAAATGAAGAATATGTAAAACATGTGCTAGAAAGTTTTAAAGGAAAGCAAAGTCAAATACCATCTATGTATTCTGCAATAAAGGTAAATGGTAAAAAATTATACGAATATGCAAGGAAAGGACAAGCTGTAGAAATTAAACCAAGACAAATAGAAATTTATGATATAAATTTATGTAGTATAAATGAAGATAAAATAACATTTACAACTCATGTTTCAAAAGGAACATATATACGTGTGCTTTGTGAAGATATAGCTAAAAAATTAGGAACAGTTGGATATATGAGTGATTTAGAAAGACAAAAAGTAGGAGACTTTTGTATAGAGCAAGCAATTTCAATAGATGAATTAAAAATAAATGAAGAAATAGTAAAAGATAAAATAATTACAATAGAAGATTTTTTTGAAAATAAAGAAAATATAACTTTAGATGACAAACATTTAAAATTATTCTTAAATGGCGTACAATTAGCGTGCAATAAAATAGATGACATATATAAAATTTACAATAATAATAAATTTATTGGAATAGGCGAAAACAAAGAACATAAATTAAAAAGAAAAATTATAATATAAATCTAAGGTTATTTGATTGATTAAATCGACAAAATTAAGGGCAGGTCCTAACCTGCCCAAATCTACAAAAACATACCCTGAAAATGTAGGGGTAGACGCCCCTGTCTGCCCAAATCTTACAAAGGCATATCCTAATAAATATTAAAATAAAAATTAAGAAATGCAAAAAAAATTCTCAAAAACCATTGCAAAAGAATATTTGTTATGATATAAGATAAATAAAGAAGAATAAAAAGGAAAGAAGGAACACAAATGAAACACGTAAGCCTTGTTGCTGTAGAGAGAGAGAGAGAGAGAGAGAGAGAGAGAGAGAGTATATTCTTTAAAAGAAAATAAAACAAATGTAGGGGAAAATGCCTCTGTTTATTCAACAACAAAAAAATACAATATAGATGTAGGGGCAGACGCCTCTGTCTGCCCAAATGCTACAAAGAAATGCCCTAATAACGTAGGGGCAGGTCTTGACCTGCCCGGGTCAGTCAAAACTGACCCCTACAAAATACACGCAATAACCCTTGTCGCTCTCGTAATCACAGTAATAATCCTAATTATCTTAGCAGGCGTATCATTAAACCTAGCCTTAGGACAAAATGGAATATTTGTAAAAAGCAAAGAAGCAGTAGATAAATACAAAGACGCAGCCCAAAATGAACAAGAGCATTTAGATGCCACATATAGAGAACTAGAGGGAATAAACTCAAAAGAATATAATTTAGATGAAGGGGTAAACAAACCAAAACTAACAGAAGGAATGATACCAATAAAATATGATGAATCAAAATCAAAATGGGTAATATGTGAAGAAAGCGATAAAGACTGGTATAACTACAAAGACGGCAAAAAATGGGCAAATGTAATGTTAAGTGATGGAACATATGCAAGTAAAGAAACAGAAGGAAAAAACAAAGCAACAGTAGGTACAGAAGTAGAAGATGCAGAACTAGGAAGTATGTTCGTATGGATACCAAGATATGCATACAGCATAAAAGAATACAAAACAGAAAAAAATGGATCAGAAGGAACAACACAAAACATAACAGATGTAACATTTTTAGTAGGAACAACAAACAAAGATATAAATGCAAAAACATATCCAACTGACTATAAAACAGAAGATGCAAAAGAAGGACAGGCAACACCAAAAATAGTACATCCAGCATTTACATTTGGAGGAGAAAAATTAACAGGAATATGGGTTGCAAAATTTGAAGCAAGTATGAAGGAAGATAACAACGATACAAGTGAAAATAATAATAACACAAGCAAAACATTAAAGGTAGTACCAAATGTAGAATCATGGAGACATATACAAATAGGAAATATGTTCAAAAATTGCTTAAGTTTGAAAGATAAATCATCAACCTATGGGCTAACCACATCAACAGATAGCCATTTAATGAAAAACATAGAATGGGGAGCAGTAGCATACCTTTGTAGTTCACAATATGGAACAACACCAAAACAAAATACTAAGAATGAAAAAATAGAGATGAATAACGGATCAGATAATTATAAAATATGGGCAGCAGGACAAGATTACAAAACAAATACAAACCAAAGCACAACAGGAAATGTAACAGGAATATATGATATGAACGGAGGAGCATGGGAATATGTAGCAGCATATTATGATAATGGAAGCAGTAATTTATCATCTCAAGGAACAAATGATATATTTTCAGGAAATCAGTTAAAAAGTGAGTATACAAAATATTGGGATAAATATGAAGTAAGTAGTGAAGAAAAAGATCTTGCAAAAGATACTACATTTTGGAATTCAGGATCAGAAAAAAATTCAGATAGAAAAAAAATAACAGATGAAAGGTACGAATTAATGAAAAATAAAAAAGGAGATGCAATGTATGAAGTAATAAAAGATTATTCATACTATGTAAAAAATCCAAGCAATAGTTATATATGGGATAAAGATGAGCCATTTGAATCAACAAATTATGGAACAAGCTACTATAATAGCGACTATGTTCTAATAGGAAATACCTCGCAACCTTTCTTGGTACGTGGTGGCTACATTTGGGGTGGCACACATGCAGGTGTTTTTGCTTCTAGCGGTGCTAATGGCGGTGCATGGTTCAATCCACGGTTTTCGTCCTGTGTTGGTTGCCCCTTAGCACTTCGATACACGAAGAAACATAAAGGTTTCTTATCCCAGATGGGCAGATGTTTACGGACACTGCCGAGAGTTAAATCTACTAATTATTTCAACTGGATATGTATCAAAGAAGTTTGTTTCCTTTGATATAGGCGTGATTCTATATCATAAACACATAAACAGTAGCTTTGTTCTAGTAGTAAAATGACGAACGTCCAAAGCTATACTTATGTATTAAAAAGAATTGTATGCATCATGATGGAGATTGTGTCTTATTTTAGGGTTCGTCTTGACGAACCCTAAAACCAAAAATAAACATCACAATTAGTTCCAAAAACGCAAAAAATGTCGAAAAGTTTTTCTTGACAAATAAAAAAATAATAGTAAAATAAAATTATTAAATCTAAAAATTGCAAATCAGCAATTAAATTTCCAAATAATAAAACTATCAATAGGTATTAAAAAAAGGTTTTAAAAATTTTTTCAAAAAACATTGTAAAAAATTATTTAATATTATATAAGATAAATAAAATTTGATTTTAATAGTATATTTTGCTTTTTAGTGTTATAATATTATTGTATTTAAAAGAAAGGAAAAAAACTATGAAAATGGTATTTATATTTGATAAAGAAAAAATGAAAAAAGAAGGTTATGAAGAAGAACAATGTCTAAATGCTATAAGAAAGCATTTCAATAGTTACAATAGCAATACTATAAAAGAAACAAAAAAAGGTGTTTTTGAGGGAGCAGAAGAAGATTGGAATGCTTTTGGCGCTACAGCAAAATTTCCATATACAAGTTGGTTTTTGAAAGTAATAAAAGAATGGTATTGGTATGTAGATGAAGGAGATGGATTAGGAGAACAAAAAGAAGATTGCTTACAAAGTTATTATGAAGTAAAAGCTATAAATTCTTAAAAGGGAGTAGTCTATATTCAGAATTAGAAAATATAGAAATGTAAAGTATAAGATTGATATTTAATCAGTAAATATATATTTTTTTAGCATAAAAAGCATTAATTATCATTGCTAATTAATGCTTTTTATGTTATTATAATACAAATAAAATACAGAAAGGAATTTGAAATTTGAGAATTGATAAATTTTTAAAAATTGCAAGAGTAATTAAAAGAAGAACAATTGCAAACGAAGCAGCAGATACAGGTAGAGTTTTTGTAAATGGAAAGCAAGTAAAACCAAGCTATGATGTAAAATTAGGAGATGTTGTAGAAATTAAGTTTGGAGATAAAACATCTAAATTCGAAATAATAAAAATACCAGAAAAAAATGTAAATAAAATGGATGAATTAATAAAAGTTTTATAAAAGGGGGAAAAAATTATGTCAAACGTATTTGATATATTAGAAGAAAGAGGATATATTGAACAAATGACACATGAAAAAGAAATAAAGGAATTATTTGAAAAGGAAAAGGTAGCTTTTTACATTGGTTTTGACCCAACAGCAGATAGCTTGCATGTAGGACACTATGTTTCAATGATGGTAGCATCACATATGCAAAAACAAGGACACAAACCAATTATCCTAGTAGGAGGAGGAACAGCAAATATTGGAGATCCTTCTGGTAAAACAGATATGAGAAAAATGCTTACAAAAGAAGAATTAAAACATAATGTAGAGTGCATAAAAAAACAATTAGCAAGATTTATAAGTTTTGAAGGTGAAAATGCTGCAGTTATTGTAGATAATGCAAATTGGCTTGAAGATTTAAATTTTATAGACTTCATGAAAAAAGTTGGAGTTCATTTTTCTGTAAATAAAATGCTTGCAGCAGAATGTTATAAACAAAGACTAGAAACAGGTTTAACATTCTTTGAACTAGGATATATGTTAATGCAATCTTATGACTTTTTATATTTACATGATAAATATGGATGTAAACTTGAAATGGGAGGAAACGACCAATGGTCTAATATTATAGGCGGAGTAGAACTAATTAGAAAAATAGGACATGACGATGCTTATGGCTTAACATTTAAGTTACTTACAACAAAAGAAGGAAAAAAAATGGGTAAAACAGAAAAAGGAGCACTTTGGCTAAATCCAGACAAAACATCTCCTTACGAATTTTACCAATACTGGAGAAACATAGATGACCAAGAAGTAAAAAATGTTTTATGTATGCTTACATATTTGCCAATGGAAGAAATAAATGAGCTATCTAACCTTAAAGGTCAAGAAATAAATAAAGCAAAAGAAATTGCTGCATATGAAATTACAAAATTAGTTCATGGTGAAGAAGAAGCAACCAAAGCAAAAGAAGCTGCAAAAAAATTATTCGAAGGAGCAGGAAATGCAGAAAATATGCCATCTACAAAAATTCAAGATGTAAATATTAGTATAGTAGATGCAATAATAGAAGCCAAAATTGCACCATCAAAGGGACAAGCAAAAACATTAATTATGCAAGGTGGAATATCATTAAATGATGAAAAAATTACTGATATAAATTATAGATTATCAGAAAAGGATTTTGAAAAAGGATTTGCAATATTGAAAAAAGGTAAAAAAATATATCATAAGTTAGAAAAATAAAGTAAAGCAAGGAATGTGATTATAAATGGGAAATTTTGTGCATTTGCATGTGCATAGTGAATTTAGCTTATTAGATGGAGCAAATAGAATAAAAGATTTACCAGTAAGAGCAAAAGAACTTGGCATGGACGCAATTGCTCTTACAGATCATGGCGTTATGTATGGTGTAATTGATTTTTACAAAGCATGTAAAAAAGAAGGCATAAAACCAATTATTGGAGCAGAAGTTTATGTTGCACCTAGAACACGCTTTGATAAAGAGCCAAATATTGATAACAAATATAATCACTTAATATTACTTGCAAAAAATAATGTTGGATATAAAAATTTAAGTAAAATTGTTTCAATTGGTTTTACTGAAGGATATTATTATAAACCACGAATTGATTTGGAAGTGCTAGAAAAATATCATGAAGGGCTAATTTGCTGCAGTGCATGTTTAGCAGGAAGTGTTCCAACAGCCATATTAAAACAAGATATGGAAGAAGCAGAAAGAATAGCTATGTGGCATAAAAATTTATTTGGTGAAGATTACTATTTAGAAATTCAAAGTAATCATTTAAAGGACCAAGCACTAGTAAACCAAAAAATTGTAGAATTAAGCCGCAAATTAGATATTCCAATTGTTGCAACAAATGATGCACACTATTTAAAAAAAGAAGATGCATATAATCATGAAATTTTACTTTGTATTCAAACAGGAAAAAGAATGTCAGATTCGGACAGAATGCGTTTTGAAACAGACGATTTTTATATTAAAAGTCCAAAAGAGATGGAAGAATTTTTTCCAAATCTTCCAGAGGCATTAGAAAATACTGTAAAAATTGCTGAAAAATGCAATGTAGAATTTGAATTTGGTCATACAATTTTGCCAAATTATGAAGTTCCAAAAGAATATAAAACACATTATGATTATTTTAAAAAATTATGTGATGATGGAATAAAAAGGCGCTATGGAGAAAATTTAAATGAGCAAATAATAAAAAGAATGGAATATGAATTATCAGTTATACAAAAAATGGGGTATGTAGATTATTTCCTTATTGTATGGGATTTTATAAATTATGCCAAAACACATGGGATACCTGTAGGTCCAGGAAGAGGTTCAGGTGCAGGTTCTATTGTTGCATATGCAATTGGAATTACAGATATTGATCCTATTAGATATAACTTGCTATTTGAAAGATTTTTAAATCCAGAAAGAATAAGTATGCCAGATTTTGATGTTGACTTTTGTTATGAAAGAAGACAAGAAGTGATTGATTATGTTGGAAGAAAATATGGACCAACACATGTTTCACAAATTATTACATTTGGTACAATGTCAGCTAGGATGGTTATTCGTGATGTAGCAAGAGTGTTAGATGTATCATATCAAGAAGCGGATAAGCTTGCAAAAATGATACCAAATGAATTACATATTACAATAAAAAAGGCATTAGAACAAAACAAAGAATTAAATAATATGTATGAAACAGATGAAAGAATAAAGAAATTATTAAATATAGCAATGGCATTAGAAGGACTTCCAAGGCAGGCATCAACACATGCATGTGGAGTAGTAATAACAAAAGAACCAGTTGTAAATTATGTGCCACTATATATGAGAGATAATGTTATATCTACACAGTATATTATGACAACATTAGAAGAATTAGGACTTTTAAAAATGGATTTTTTAGGTCTTAGAACACTAACTGTTATAGAAGATGCAAAAAAACTTGTAAAAGATAACCGAAACATAGATGTAGAGTTTGATAAAGATATGAATGACCCCAATGTATATAAATTATGGGCAGAAGGTAGAACAATTGGAATTTTCCAATTTGAAAGCCAAGGTATGACAAACTTTATGAAAGAGTTAAAACCAGATAGCTTAGAAGATATTATTGCAGGTGTTTCACTTTACCGCCCTGGACCTATGGATCAAATTCCAAGATATATAAAAGGAAAACAAAATCCAGGTCATAACGAATATACACATCCTGCACTAGAGCCTATCTTAAATGTAACATATGGCTGTATGGTATATCAAGAACAAGTAATGCAAATCGTTCGTGATTTAGCAGGATATTCATTAGGAAGAGCAGATTTAGTAAGAAGAGCCATGGGAAAGAAAAAGCTAGATGTTATGGCAAAAGAAAGAGAATATTTTATTCATGGTCAAACAGATGAAGAAGGAAATGTTATAATTCCAGGTTGTGTACGAAATGGAATAGATGCAACTTCTGCTAATAAAATATTTGATGAAATGGCAGAATTTGCAAAATATGCATTTAACAAATCACATGCCGCAGCATATGCAGTAGTATCTTATCAAACAGCGTATTTAAAAGCATATTATCCAGAAGAATTAATGGCAGCAACTTTAAATAGCTATTTAGGAAATTTAGACAAAGTGCCATTATATATAGATGAATGTAGAAGGTTAAATATTCCGATTTTAAAACCAGATATTAATAAAAGTTATACAAAGTTTACGGTTAAAGATAAGAAAATAAGGTTTGGCTTAGGTAGTGTAAAAAATGTTGGAATTCAAGCAGTAGAAAGTATTGTAAAAGAAAGAGAAGAAAATGGATTATATAAATCATTTACAGACTTTTGCGAAAGAATTCAAAAAGAAGCGGTTAACAAAAAGTGTATTGAAAGCTTAATAAAAGCAGGAGCATTTGATGAGTTTGAACAAACAAGAAGTACATTAATGGCATCTTTTGAAAGTATTATAGATACAATAGATACATCATCTAAAAAAGCACTTCAAGGGCAAGTTACAATGTTTGATATAGATGTGGAAGTCAATGCAAAAGAAGAACAAAAATATAATTTTAATATTCAAGAAGAATATAATGATAGACAACTACTTGCAATGGAAAAAGAGATGCTTGGAATATATGTATCAGGACATCCATTAGAAAAATTAAGAAAACAAATACAAATGCAAACTACAATAGATACAATGAAGATGTTAGAAATTACAAATCAAATTGAAAAGCAGGAAAAACAATCATACCGTGATGGACAAATTGTAAAATATGCGGGAATTATAAATAGCGTAAAGAAAAAGTATACAAAAAATAATACAATTATGGCATTTGTTTCTATAGAGGATTTATATGGACAAACAGAAATTATTGTATTTGAACCATGTTATTTAAAATCACAAACATGTCTTGTAGAAAACAACATTGTTTTAGTAGAAGGAAGATTAAGCATAAGAGAAGATGAAGATCCAAAAATAATTGCAAATAGTATTACAAATTTTGGAGAAAAAAAAGAAAAGTATTTGCAAATAAATATTACTAACTTAGATGATATAAAAAAAGCAAAATTAAGAGGTCTTTTAAAATTTTTTTATGGAGACAAGAATAATACGCCTGTTTTTGTAAAAGTAAAAGAAGAAATAAGACCATGCAAAATGATTTATTTAACAGATGATATTAAAGAACAAATAGAAGAAATAGTAGGAAAAGAAAATGTAGAATTTTAAATATTAAAATTCTGCATTTTTTTCAAATATAATTTGTTAAAAAATGATAAAAAACTATTGACAAACCGAATAAATATTCGTATAATAATAAACGAACAAAAGTTTAGGAGGTAAAAATGATTACAACATTACATATTAAAAATATAGGAATTATAGAAGATATTAGTGTAAATTTTAATGAAGGATTTAATGTATTAACAGGAGAAACAGGTGCAGGTAAAACACTAATTATAGATTCACTTGCAATACTTGCAGGTGGTAGATTTTCTAAAGAAATGATAAGAAAGGGAGAAGAATACTCTTTTGTCGAAGCAAATTGTTATTTACCAGAACATAAATTAGCAATAGAAGGAAATATTACAGTATCTAGAGAAATATATGCAAATGGAAGAAATACTTGCAAAATTAATGGAAGACTAGTAACAGTAACTGAGTTAAAATGCTTTATGAAAGATATTATAGATATTCATGGACAACAAGATAATCAAAATATGATAGATACATCTACTCATATCAAATATTTAGATAATTATATAGGAAAAGAAATATTAAATATAAAAAATAAATATCAAGAATTATTTTTAGATTATTCAAACATAAAGTCAGAACTTAAAAGAAACTATGGAGATGAAAAGGAAAAACAAAGAAAATTAGATTTGTTAAATTATCAATTAAATGAAATAAAGCAAGCTAATTTAAAAGAAAATGAAGAAGAAGAATTAGAAAGTATTAGGAAAAGGATGTTAAATTCCGAAAAAATAGTAGAAAACTTACAAATTGCTAAAAGCAATATTGGAGAAAATGCTATAGATTCAATTGATATTTCAATTAGAGCATTAGAAAAAATAGAATATTTAGACAAAAATTATGAAGAAAAATTAGAAAAGCTAAAAACAATTTATTATGATTTGCAAGAAATTGAAAGAGAAATTACAGATGAAAAAGAAAAAATAGATTTTAATGAAGAAGAAAGAGCCCAAACAGAAACAAGATTAGATTTAATATATTCATTAAAAAGAAAATATGGTAATACAATTACAGAAATCTTAAAATATAAAGAAGATATAGAAAATGAAATACAAACAATAAGTAATCTAGAAGAATACACAAACAATCTTAAAGAAAAACTAAATAAAATAGATAAAGAAATGTTTGACCTTGCTAATCAAATGGATAAGTTAAGAAAAAAATATGCAAATATACTTGAAAAAAATATAAATAAAGAATTAGAAGAATTAGAAATGCCAAATGCAAAAATAAACATAAAAGTAGAATTAAATGATAATCAATATCAAGAAAATGGAATAAACAAAGTGGAATTTTATATTTTAACCAATATCGGAGAAGAAAGTAAACCACTTGCAAAAATTGCATCTGGAGGAGAATTATCTAGAATAATGCTTGCAATAAAAACAGTTCTTGCAAATATTGATAAAGTACCTACAATGGTATTTGATGAAATAGATACAGGAATTAGTGGAATTGCAGCAAAAGCAGTAGCACAAAAAATGAAAAGAATAGCTAAAACACATCAAATTTTTGTAATAACACATTTAGCAGTTATTGCAGCAAGTGGAGAATATAATTATAATATTAGTAAAAAAGTAGAAAATAATAAAACTAAAACAGTAATAAAAATGTTAGATAAAAACGAAGAGGCAAAAGAAGTAGCAAAAATTGCAACAGGAGAAATTAACGAAAAAACTATTTCATATGCTCAAGAGCTAATAAGTATAAGCAAATAAACATAAAAAATGTATATAAAATTGCAAAGTGTATTAAGATATGGTATAATTAAAGTATAGGTAGACAAGTGCTATCTAAAAAAATTAAAAGGAGGAATTTTTAAAATGAATTCAAAGTCAAAGTTGCGGTTAAGGTTTAGGTGGAGGCGTGATGAAGGGCCAAAAATATTAGTAACTATTTTACTAATGTTTTTTGTAATATGTCACTCCATATTATTAACTGTATTGATTTTAGCTAGTGATAAGGTTAATGTTAATACAGAAACCACCGAAACAACGGTCGAAACGACGATCGAGACAACATTCGAAACAACGATCGAAACAACGGTCGAAACAACAACTTTAACCACAACTGAGACAACAACCGAAGCCACTTCAGAGACAACAACTGAAGCTACAACAGAAGGGGCAGTACAACTTGGTGTCTTTGAGATAACAGGATACTGCCCATGCGAAAAATGTTGTGGCAAAGGTGCCCGTGGCATAACAGCCACTGGTACTAAAGCTACTGCAGGAAGAACTATTGCCGTTAATCCAAATGTTATTCCTTACGGAACGAAAGTAAGGATTAATGGTCAAGAGTTCATTGCAGAAGACACAGGAGGTGTCAAGGGTAATGTAATTGATATGTATTTTGATACACATGATGAAGCATTATCCTGGGGGAGAAAACATGAAGTGGTTGAAATGGTCGAAGTAGGGTAAAAAAAGCAAGGGAAAAGCTTGGAATAAGCATACTCCTTGCTTTCCTCCGTATGCAGTACTTTTATAGAAAAAACAAGCCAAAAATGTTTACAATAAGGCTAATTTGTTATATAATATTGAATATTAATATAATGAAAAAAGTAGCAAAAGGGTTTAAAAAAATTGTAATTATTTTTAAACTAGATATTTGTGTGTTAGAAAGGAATGGTTATAGAAATGAACGAAAATCAAAATAATAATCAAGAACAAGAATTAGATTTAAATCAATTAATGAAAGTAAGAAGAGAAAAATTAGAAGAACTTGAGAAAAATGGACAAAATCCATTTAATATAACAAAATTTAATGTAACAAATACAAGTGGTGAAATCAAAGAAAAGTATGAAGAATTTGAACAAAAAGATGTAACTATTGCAGGAAGAATGATAGCAAAAAGAATTATGGGAAAGGCATCTTTTTGTACAATACAAGATAGCACAGGAAAAATACAAAGTTATGTGTCTACAAATGATTTAGGCGAAGAAAGTTACAAAGCATTTAAAAAGTTTGATATAGGAGATATTATTGGAATTACTGGTTTTGTATTTAAAACAAGAACAGAGGAAATTTCTGTACATGCAAAAGAAGTAACTTTGCTTTCAAAATCATTAAGACCACTTCCTGAAAAATTTCATGGATTAAAAGATCCAGATTTAAGATATAGACAAAGATATACAGACCTAATAGTAAACCCAGAAGTAAAAGAAACATTTATAATAAGAAGTAAAATTATTTCAAATATAAGAAAAATATTAGAAGAAAAAGGATATTTAGAAGTTGAAACACCTATTTTAAATACAATTTCAGGAGGAGCAACTGCTAGACCTTTTATTACGCATCATAATGCATTAAATATAGATATGTATTTAAGAATTGCTCTAGAACTTAACTTAAAAAGATTAATAGTAGGTGGATTTGATAAAGTATTTGAATTAGGTAGATCATTTAGAAATGAAGGTATGGACATTAGACATAATC
This sequence comes from uncultured Clostridia bacterium, assembly GCA_947631785.1. Classification (GTDB taxonomy): domain Bacteria; phylum Bacillota; class Clostridia; order TANB77; family CAG-508; genus CANRMR01. Next base: position 46,614 of record CANRMR010000012.1, read on the forward strand.
CAGAATTTACAATGCTAGAATTATATGCTGCATATGAAGACTATAATGACATGATGAACTTAACAGAAGAATTATTTTCAAGAACAGCAAAAGACGTATTAGGAACAACTACAATTACATATCAAGGACAAGAAATTAATTTAGCACCAGGTTGGAAAAGAATAACTATGATAGATGCAATAAAAGAAGTAACAAATATAGACTTTAATGAAATTAATTCTGATGAAGAAGCAGTAAAACTTGCAAAAGAGCATAATATAGAAATTCCAGATAAAATAAAAGAAACAAGAGGAGATATTATTAGTTTATTCTTTGATGAATATGTAGAAAAAACATTAATACAACCTACATTTATATATGATTATCCAGTAGAAATTTCTCCACTTGCTAAAAAGAAAAAAGAAGATACAAGACTAACAGAAAGATTTGAAGTATTTATAGGTGGAAGAGAATATGGAAATGCATTTTCAGAATTAAATGACCCAATAGACCAATACGAAAGATTTAAAAAACAAGTAGAAGCAAGAAACGCTGGAGACGAAGAGGCTGGTATGATGGACGAAGATTACATACAAGCATTAGAAATAGGACTTCCACCAACAGGAGGATTAGGAATAGGAATTGACCGTTTAGTAATGCTACTTACAGACTCAGCATCAATAAGAGATGTGCTTTTATTCCCAACTATGAAACCTTTGGCATAGAACATTTGAAAAATTCTAAAAAGTTTTAATAGATTTTAAAAGAGCTTAAAGACAGTAAAATAGAGCATTGTAGCTGTTTTATAAATAGCACATAAAAAGACAAAATTTTAATGAATTTTAATAAATTTTGTCTGGTAGCATTAAAATAGCATTAAAAATTTAATCAATTTTAAAGAGTTTTAATGCATTTTAAAATACAAATAACATTAAAAATAATAATTGAGTTGATAGCAAATTATCAACTCTTTTTTTGTATTCAAAAAGGAGAGTGAAATAAAAATGGAAAGACTAAAATTAGAAAATAAAAAAACAAATCGTCAGCAGTTTAAAAGAGAAACTGCAACCAAAACATTAGAAAATGTTTTACAAAAAATTAAAGAAGTTAATAGAAATAAAGATTTCATTTATACAATTACTAAAGCAGTTTTGTTTGGCTCATATATCAATTCCAATAAAGAAAAGATAGGAGATTTAGATATAGCAATTTATTTAAAGTTAAAAGACGAAACAAAATCAGAGCCAGAACAAAATTATGAAAGATATATAAAAGCATCATCAAATTATTTACCTTTTATATTACAATTTTATTATGGAAAAGAAGAAGTCTTTAGATATATAAAAAATAATAAAAGAATAGTGCAATTACACGATGCAGTTGAAATAGAAAAAGAATCTATCAGATATAATGAGCCAATTAGTTATATTTATATAGACAAATATAAGATTATATATGAGATGGAGGAATAAGAATATGGAAAGTCAAGATGCAATAAATTATTTAGAAAATTTAAAAAGTGGAAATTTTTTGACAGTTAATATTCCAATTTATAAAGGACAAGTACAACCAGTTACAGTAATGTATGCAGGAAAAGATAATGAGGGAAGATATAATTTTATAGATAGTGGGGTTTTTAAAATGTCAAAGGAATTTTTAGAGAAAGGAACAGTAACAATAGACAAAGATTTTGACGGAGATGTAGCACTAGATATTCACGCAAAAGTAAAAATGGAACAAGAAAGAAAACAAAAACATAAAAACAATAGAGATATTAGGTAAAATACTAATTTATACATTTGAAAAAAACAAATAGAATTAGTATTCTATTATTATAGGGGAGGAATAAAATTGGAACAAAATAATGTTTTGAAATTTAATGAAAAAGAATTATTTAATAGTGAAGTTTTACATCAGTATGATAAAGACGGACAATTAGGTTTTTTAGGTTATTTATTAAGATACAAACAATGGGAAATATTAGATAATAATATAATTTTTCCAGAAATTAAACAACAAGAAGAACTAGCAAAAGCATTGGTAGAATATACTAATGATAAAAAAATAGAAAATATAAAAATTAGACAACAGGAATTAAGAGATGCTAGATATTTTGGAATTGAACATTGTGAAAAGAGTACAGAACAAGCATTGAAACATTTATTAAAAAAGAAAGAAAATTTAGAGAAAAATAAAAATTGGAAAGAAGTAT
>CANRMR010000013.1 GCA_947631785.1 uncultured Clostridia bacterium
AAATTTTTTACACAAAAATTCCAGCGATTTCTCACTGGAATTTTTGCTTTCGGGTTCCTATTTTAGGACACCCTCTTATGAGGATATATAAAACAAATAAGATATCCTCTAGGAATTTTGAATATTATTTTTTTAATTGATCTGTAGTTTTTTCTATATATGTTGTACTTATTTTTTGATTCATTTTATAATCTGAAAATTTAATAGTACAACAAACAATTGAAATAATTACAGTAATTATATATAGTGCTTGTATAATACTATCTTCAAATCTATATAATCCAAGACCTAAAGACCATATTACAAATATTAAACCTGATAATATTATCGATAGAATAATAATTATTATCATATGTTCTTTTGTAAGAAATAATGAAAGCAATCTACCTCCAATAATTCCTCCTACAGTTACCATTGAGATAATTATTAAAGATTGCGTTACAATCCGCACACATATATTTTTATTATATATATGTGGATGCTTGTATAAAATGTCAATAACTATCCTTGTAACTGCTGTTATAATTCCCCCAATTAATAATATTTTCCAAAATTCCATATTAATACCTCCTTATTAAATTATTAATATTTCCGTCTGCATACCATTATGCACAATAAGAAACATATAGTATTTACATAATTATTTTATCATACTTTATCAAAAGTTTCAAGGATTATTAAATATTATATAATTTTTTTAAATTTAAAATTTTATATTTCTTTTACCTTGTGTTTTTTATTTATAAAAAACATTATTAATCCTGTAATTAAAAATGTAATAACATATGCAGCAATTATTGTACCCCAATTTCCATCTATAATACTACTTCCTGCAATTGTAGAAGAAATAATTGAAGGGAATCTAGCAAATGTAGATATAATAATAAATTTTGCAGGTTTTATTGGAAGCAAACCTCCTATGTATGTTAATAAATCTTTTGGAGTACCTGGTATAAAAAACAATATAAATAATGTTATATCTATCTTGTTTGTATCTTTAAACCATTTTGAATTTTCTATTTTTTCTACTTTTTCTTTTGAAATAAAACTATATATAAAGTTTTTTCCAAATTTTCTTACAAGAAAAAAAATAACTGCTGTACTTATAAATACACCTAGGTATACAACTAAAAGTCCACCTATCGGTCCAAAGCTCATTCCAGCTAGCATTTCTACTGGTTCTCCTGGAAGTATAGCTAAAAAAATTTGTGCAAGCATTAAACCTATAATTACAAATACGCCTTTTACCCCTAAACCTCCTATTTCCTGTTGAAATTTAATTCTTCCTTCTTCTGTTGAAATATCTTTAAATAATGGAAATATTTTTATTGTTATATATATTAAAATTAGAATAACTAAAGCTAACATTATTAATTTAAGTACTTGTTCTTTTTTTATTTTCAAATTTTTCACCTCATTTTTATATTACATTTTATTATTCATATTTTACATCTACTAAATATAATCCATATGGTGGCAAAGTTTTACCTGCATTTTCTCTTTTACCTATCCTAATAATTTCTGGAATTTCATCAGGCATTATTTTACCTAATCCAACATCTACAATTGTTCCTGCTATAATTCTTACCATATTATACAAAAAACCGATTTCCAGTAAGCATTATTTTAATTCTATCTTTTTCTTTTTTTATTTCTGCCTTATATATTTTTCTAATACTACTTTTAGAACTTGTTCCACTAGCTTTAAAGGCTTTAAAATCATGCTCACCTTCAAAAAATTTTATTGCTTTTTCCATCTTTTCCATATCTAATTTTTGTGGAACATGATATTCTAATTTTCTAAAAATAGCACTAGCTTGTTCTTCGTTATTAATTACATAGCAGTACGTTTTTTGTTTGCAATTATATCTACTATGAAAATTAATATCTACCTCTTCTGCTGATTTAATTCTAATAGAGGTTTTTAGCTTTGAATTAATTGCAAAAGCAATCTTATTAATAGGTATATTGCAATTTGTTTTAAAATTTGCAACTTGCCCTAAAGCATGTACACCAGCATCTGTCCTACCCGAACTATTTAATTCTACATCTTCGTTTGTAATTTGCTTTATTGCCTCTTCAATTTCTCCTTGTATGTTTAGTTTGTTTGGCTGCCTTTGCCAGCCGACCAAAATCTTTTCCATCATATTCTATTGTTAGCTTTATATTTCTCATTTTAAATTCCATTCCTTTCAAAAAAGGACACCTACTGTGTCCCATCTTTTGTTTTTTTCTTTACATTATTTTTTTCAGGAAATCTTTTTGTTATTATATTGTTTATTAGTATTTTCTTTAATGCTTCTTCATTTACATCTGCAATTAATATTCCATCTTTTGCAACTGAAATTTTTCCAGTTTCTTCTGATACTACAATAGCAATTGCATCCGATTCTTTTGAAATTCCAATTGCTGCACGGTGCCTTGTTCCTAGTTCTTTTGCAATATCGCTATCTCCAGCAAGAGGTAACATACATGCTGCAGCAGCTATTTTATTATTGCTAATTACTACTGCCCCATCATGTAAAGGTGTATTTGGTACAAAAACATTAACCAATAGTTGTGGAGAAACTTCAGAATTAATTGCCACACCTGTTGCAATTATATCTTTAATTTGTATATCTCTTTCTATTACAATAAGAGCACCTGTTTTTGTTTTTGCAAGTTCTAAAGAAGCAATTACAATTTTGTATATATCTTCTTTTGTTTTTGCTACAATATCTTTATCAATTCCTAAAAATTTCGTTAATTTATTAGTTCCAAGTTGCTCTAATGCCCTTCTTAATTCTGGTTGAAAGATAACAATAATTACTAATGCTCCATAAGTCATAACTGAATTTAAAATATAGCTTAAAATTCTAAGACCTAATAGTGAACTTACTCCTGCTGCAATTATTAAAAATACAATTCCTTTTAGAAGTTGCCATGCTCTAGAATCTTTTACAATTTTTAATATTTTTACTGCTAAAAATATGACAATTGCAATATCTAAAATAAGCATTACACATTGAAATGGATTTTTATATAACCCTTCAATATATGCTTGTATTGTCTGTTCATAAAAATTTTTAATATCAAATAAATAATTATTAATCATCAGTTTACCTCTTTTATCTATTTACAATATAATAAACAAGTGTACCTGCAACAGCTAGCACCATCATTGCAGCTAGTACAAAAGCCATAATTTTTGTAAATATTTTTCCTTTATCTTTTTTGTTATTTGCCATTTTTTATCCTCCTTATAAATTTATATTTGTTATAACACATTTTATACCTTTTTTCAATAAAAAGGAACAAATTATTTACTTTTTCATAAAATATATTAAGCATATATGCTTAATTTAAACTTAAGGAAGGAGCTTAAAAATTTATGAATTACGAAGAAGATAATTGTAAAAAAATTGATGTAGATGGTATTATTGCATCTGGAAATCAATATGATATTGAAATTGTCATACCAGAAGATAATAGAGATGTAATTTATGGTGTATTAAAAGACTGCTTTAAAAAACCTATTTGTGATGCTGTCGTTAAATTAATAGAAGTTGAAAATAAACATGGTAAAAAAATAAGAAAACCAGTATCACATACTTTTACAGATTCTGAAGGTGAGTTTGTCTTTGGACCATTATGTCCACATAAAAAATATGAAATACAATTTTGGGCAAATAGAGTAAATCATATAAAAATGTGTGCTAAATGTACTCATGAAGGTGATTGCTTAGAAGGTGTTAAATTAGATGCTTGCAAAGATTTGTTTGATGAAGATCCTTGTGATAAACCATGTAATAAACCTTGCACAGATATTTGTGATAAACCATTTGAAGATCCATGTTCAAAATTTAATGATAACAAAGGATGCTATTAATATTTATATAAGGAGGACAATTGTCCCCCTTATATATTTTTTATAATATTCCCATTTTTTTTGCCATTTGCTTTCCCTTTTTCATAACTTTTTTCTGATTTATCAAATTTTCATTATACATCATCCATATTCCTGCAGAAACTATTGTACCGTATTAAAATACCCTTCACTAATTTCATAATTATTTCCTCCTTAATTTATTTAGATTAAAATTATTATGTGTTTTTTTAGAAATTCTATACTCTCTTACCATTTCATAAATTTGGAAAATTGCAATAAAACCTAAAAAAATTCCAAAAAATCTCTTTAGCAAACTAACATCCATTTTTGTAGATATGTTAGCACCAATAATTGCGCCTATTATTCCACAAATAGATATTGGTATTGCTAATTTCCAATCAATTATTTTTTGTTTAATATTAATAAAAATTGCAGCAATAGAAGTTGGTATAAAGAAAACTAGATTAGTTGCTTGGGCTACATGTTGTTCTAGGCCTACAAATAAGGATAAACAAAGTATTAAAATAGTTCCTCCTCCCATGCCACTTCCACTTACAATTCCTGAAATTACACCAATTAAAATATTTATCATATTTTCCCCTTTTAATAAAACTATATATTTTATTTAATCTTTACATAGTAAGCTAAATATATAAAATTATTTGAGCAAAAAAATCATGACGCGCAGTTTGGGAGGGAGAAAAGCGAAGCGGACTTAGGCCAGCAAGGAAGTATTTTTTTGAGAAAATAATTTTATATATTTAGCTTAGCTTAGATAAATTTTTAATAAATTACCTTATTTTAGTTTTAAAAATCATTGAACTATCATTCTAATTGATACGTATATTAAAAAAACTATAAAAAAAATTTTTAAAGTCTTATCTGATAATTTTTTTAAAAGCTTTGCTCCTATTATTCCACCGTATAACGCCACCTATTCCACAAAGTAAACCTACTTTCCAGTCAATAAAATTTTGATTATAATAAAAAAATCCACTTGCAATTACCATCCATAAAATACAAAAAACAGATGTTGCTCTTGCTTTTTTTTGATCTTCACCAAAAATATAAATAAAAGCAGGTACTAATATCATGCCACCACCTGATGCAAAAAATCCATTAATAAAACCTGCAATTATTCCTACTAATATTTTCTTATACATATCTCACCATTTTTTATATACATTTTTATTTATTTTTAGCAAGATATTCTTTTTTATACTTAATTTTAATATTAATTTTTAATATTTCAAAATTTAAAATTTTAAATTTTAATACTTTATTTATCTTATTGCGTTTTCATCTTTTATGTAATATTTTGTTTTTAACATTTTATCTGGCAAATATTGTTGCTCAACCATATGATTTGGATAATCATGTGGATATTTGTATCCTTGTCCATAACCTATAGCCTTCATTCCTTCTACTGGTGCATTTCTAATATGCATCGGAATATCTCCAGTATCTTTTGTAGACACATCTTCTAATGCTTTATTTATTCCTAAATAACTTGCATTAGATTTTTTTGCTGTTGCAAGATATACTGCTGCTTCTGCAAGTATAATTCTTGCCTCTGGCATACCAATCATACCTACAGCTTGCATTGCAGATGTTGCTATAACCAATGCATTCGGATCTGCCATTCCAACATCTTCTGACGCTAAAATTACCATTCTTCTTGCTAAAAATACAGGATCTTCCCCTCCATCTATTGCACGTGCAAGATAAAACAAACTTGCATCTGGATCACTACCACGCATTGATTTTATAAATGCACTAATGTTATCATAATGACTGTCTCCATTTTTATCAAAAATTGCCTTTTTATTTTGCATACTTTCTTTTGCAACTTCATCTGTAATTTCAATATAACCATCTTTTGACATAGGTGTGGTAAGCACTGCCACTTCTAAGCCATTTAACGCTGTTCTTACATCTCCAGAAGATGCATCTGCAATCTTTTTTAGGGTATCATCTGTAATTTTTATGTTATAACTTGCAAGTCCATCCTCTGATACTAATGCCAATTTTAGTACTTTAACTATATCTTGTATAGTTAAAGGATTAAGCTTAAATACCATAGATCTAGATATTAATGCTTTATTCACTTCAAAAAATGGATTTTCTGTTGTTGCACCTATCAAAATAACTGTTCCATCTTCTACAAATGGAAGTAAAGCATCTTGTTGCAGCTTATTAAATCTATGTATTTCATCTATAAACAAAATACATTTACCAGATGGGTTAAGTAACATATTTTTAGCTTCTTCTATTACTGCTTTAATTTCTGCAACTCCAGAAGTTACAGCATTTATTTTATAAAATTTGTATTTTGTTGTTTCACTAATTACTTTTGCAAGAGATGTTTTTCCACATCCTGGAGGGCCATATAAAATAATGCTAGATAATCTATCTGCTTTAATTGTTCTGTATAATATTTTATCTTTACCTAAAATATGCTCTTGCCCTACATATTGTTCTAAATTTTTCGGTCTCATGCGATATGCTAAAGGTTTATCTAAGTTCATATTTTTCTCCTTATAATTATTTACTAAGTATTGTAAGTCCCTTTCTAATAATGTCTTCTACTGTTAAAGAATTAACTTCCATTTTTTCAAATGCTTTTTCAATTTCTTTTCTTTGATATCCTAAAACTTGAAGAGCACTTATTGCTTCTTCTACATTATTATTTTTTACAATTTCTTCTTTTATTGTTTTTTCTTCTACTGTTATTTCTTCTTCTTTCTTTAGCTTATCTTTTAATTCTAAAATAATTCTAGCTGCAGTTTTAGCACCAATTCCGGGTATTTTTACCAGCTGTGATGTGTCATTTGAAATAATTGCAAGCGCAAAGCTAGATGGTGAAATATTAGATAACATGGTTATTGCAGATTTAGCACCAACTCCGCTTACTCCTATCAAAAGTTCAAACATTCTTAGTTCTTCATTAATTAAAAATCCATATATACTAATATCGTCCTCTCTTACATGATAATGTGTAAATACTTTTACTGTATCTCCTATTTCTCCTAATTTATTTATCGATGTTTCAGACATATACACTTTATATCCTAATCCACCAACATCTATTACTACATATTTGGCAGATTTCATTTCTAGAATTCCCTTGATATATGCTAGCATTTTTTACCTCCTATTATCAAACAAATATTCTTATTGTATTGTATCATATTTTCTTTTTTTTTCAAGTATTATTTTTAAAATTTAAGAAATAATATATAAAAATTTACTACTAGTAAATTTTAACCAAAGAGTTTCTGTAAAGTTTTACTCATTCATGCTATATTTTTTCTTGAAAGGATGTGGAAACTATGGCTTTAGACTATAATGTAATAGGTAAACGAATTAAACAAGCAAGATTAAAAAAGGGATTTACTCAAGAACAAATCGCCGAAAAATTAGATGTTTCTATTGCATTTTTAAGTAGAGTTGAAAGAGGAAATTCACATATTAATTTACGTAGATTAGATGAAATATGTAATATACTTGATGTATCTTTGGGATCTATTTTAGAAGGTTCTTCTGAAAATTCACGGAAATTATTTAAACAAAGAATTTTCAAGTCTTCTTGAAAACTGTCCCCCTAAAAAACTAAAGTTAATATATAACATAAGTAAAATGATTATTGAAGAATAATTGCAATAAAAGCGGAATTTAACAATTCCGCTTTTATTATTCATAATCTTCTAATGTTTTATTTAACTGTTCTGTACTATATATTTTAATTCCATTTTTAATGTTTAGCAAATCTTGCTCAGGAAGATAATCTATTGATATATTTGTTATTTCTTTTAAAATTTCTTCACCTTTTTGATTAACCTTAAAAATTGCAATTTTTCCATCTTGTTCCTTTAGCACATAATGTTCATTACAAAACGCATTTTCTTCTTTTAAAATAACAACTTCATCTTTAGTAAATTTATCTATTTTCCAATTTGGAAACTGCTTTTTTATTTCATCTTCATCCATATTTACAAATTCTTTTGGTAATTCTACATATGAATTTATTGTATGATTACATTTTGTATAAAACTTTTTTAAAACTAACTTTGTATTCGGTGTAATTTTTATTTTTTCAGTATTTGCTTCTACTACTTCATTAGTAGAACTTATTTCCTCTTGCGTAACAATTAGTGACTCCTCTTGTTTATTATCTTTATTTTTTATTTTTACACTATAAAAACCTATACCTATGGATAGTAAAAAAATAATTAAAACAATACTTGTAATAATAATACCTTTTTTCATACATAACATCCTTTTCTTCTTTTTTGGTATTATTAACAAATTTTGTATATTTTATACTATTTTGAAATATTCCATGTTGTAGTTTCATTTTCATTTGAACTTGCTGGTGTGAATTTGACATTAGACTCAAGAGAAACTATGGGGCGGACCCCGTAAGCATTGAAGGTGCCGTCGCTCACGTAACCGTAATAGTGCACAACCCATAAGTCGAGATCGTTGAAAGCAGAGTCAAGCCACGTCGTTGCATACTTATCAGATTTATTTTCTTTGCATGGTATCGCTAGTAATTCTTTAAACTCAGTACCATTTACATAAGTTCTAGAACTCGTTTCTTGTTCTTCTTTTGTTATTTCTTTATATACTGCATCTAGATCGTCTTTTGTCATTGACTGTACATCTGGTTTACCATTAGTTCCTGTTTTAGTTAAATTATTTTTAAACATTCCCTCTACTTTGCTTATGTCTGCAACATAACTTCCACTTTCACCATCTTTAAACCCACTTTGATAAAATTTATTTTTTTCAGGCGTTTCTTGAATTCCTTTACCGCATTTTATGTTAGTATTGAAAAAATTTGTTGTAAGGTTTTCGACTGATGTTGAACTATTATTATAGTGATAATAATTTAATGGTACTCCTGCTGATACTAATTTTACTTCGTTGTTTTCTTCATCTATTGATATTATTCTCCATTTATTTGCGTATTTATCTTCTGGATAATATCCTTTGTCTTTTCCATCGCTGCCATTTATCCATGTTGCTACATTATCATATTTTACTGGATAATTTACGTAGTCTCCTATTTTTAATTGTGAATAATCTACTCCACCAGCTCCTCCACCTGTTAATCCTACTAAAGTATTATATAAGTTGTCCATTTCATTTTGCTCTTGCTGAGCAGAGTCTTTATATTTGTCTACTGCTTCTTTGCTTTTTACAAATATTCCGTTTTGTCCTAGAGCTAGGTTTAGGCTTACTCCTGCTAGGATTATTAGGATAATTACAGTAATTACAAGGGCTACCAATGTGATCGCATGTATTTTGTAGGGGTCAGTCTTGACTGACCCGGGTTGGTCAAGACCAACCCCTACATTTTTTTGGTTTGTCTTTGTAGCATTTGGGCAAACAGAGGCGTTTGCCCCTACACCTATATTGCATTTTTTTGTGGTTGAATTAACAAATACGTCTGCCCCTACATTTGTTTTGGTATTCCTTTGTGGTTTGCGGGCGATTAAAATCGCCCCTACATTGTTTACGTTTTTTTCTTCTTTTACATTGTTTGTTTTGTACATTTTTTCTTTTCCTCCTTGTTTTTACAACATTTTTATTTTTTGTTGGGCAAAGGTTTTATAAATTTTAAAAATATGTAAACAAGGAATCGAGCGAAATTTAAGCTTAGAAATTCTTATGAAAATTTTTTAGGGAATCTCACACCATAGTGAGGGCGCTGAAAAATTTTCATTAGAATTTATGCGTAAATTTTGCAAGCGACGAAGTTTATCATTATTTTTATAAATTTATAATCCTTTGCTTTGTAATAATAAAAAATTCTTTCTGAAATTTCTATAAAAAAATATAAGATATTTCTTTATGGTTTGGATATATTTTTGTGGATTTCTGGGCACGGTGCCCCGTGCCCCTACGTTTATTGTATTCCTTTATAGCATTTGGGCAGACAGAGGCGTCTGCCCCTACACGTGTTTTTGTTTTTTCTTCGTGGTTGGGCAGGTCAAGACCTGCCCCTACATTTGCATTTTTTTGTGTATACATTAAACATTTTAAATGCAAAAATAGAACCTAATTTCATTTGCTCTTGATTTTTTACATCAAAAATATACAAATGAAACTTGGTTCTATTTGTTTTGTATTTATTATTTTTATTTCTTTTAATATATTACTTGTGTGTGTGTGTGTGTGTGTACTCCTGCAACGGTTGTAGCGTTTAATATATTTTTCATTTGTGTTTCTCCTCTTTTTTTTAATTTTATATTTATTTTATATCATACAAAAAAATCTTTTGCAATATTTTTAAAAAAATTTTTATCTGTTAAAATAGAGAAATATATATAATTCAAACATTTGCAAAAACAAAATTGGTCAGATGCATCTAACCAATTTATTTATTAATTATTTTCTTCATCTTCATTTTTTTCAATTTTCTCAATATCTTTTATGTGCAATTCAATATCTTCTGCTCTAGGTAATTGAGATTGTAAATATTCAGGCATATCTTCTAGTAGTTTATATTCGCTAACTCCAATAGGCTTATTTATATCTTTTAAAGCATATTCTGCTGTAAACTTATCTTTTCCTTTACATAGTAATAATCCAATAGTTGCATTATCATCTTTATCTTTTACCAAATCATCTACTGCCGATAAATAAAAATTAAGTTGCCCTGCATCAGTTGGCTCAAACTCTCTTGCTTTCAATTCAACTACTATATAACATTTTAATTTTAAATGATAAAAAAGTAAATCTATAAAATACTCTTTTCCTCCAACCTCTAGTTTATACTCACTTCCAACAAATGCAAATCCTTTTCCTAACTCTATTAAAACATCTTTTATTTTATTTATCATTGCATTTTCTATCTGTAATTCTTTAACTTTTCCTTTTATAGAAATAAAATCAAATAAGTATGGATCTTTCATAGTTTGAGTAGCTAAATCACTTTGTACACTAGGTAATGTCAAATCAAAATTTGTTATTTTTTCTGCTAAGGCTTGTCTCTCATAAACCCTTCCATTAATTTGCATTTTTAACATATTTGAAGACCAACCATTTTGTACAATTTCTTTTATATACCATTTTCTTTCTTCAATATCATCTATTTTATCCATTAAAATAATATTATGATACCATGTAATTTGTGCAAGAACCTCTTGCACAAATTCAAAATCTGGATATTCTTCTGCAAATTTCCTCATATACTTTAAATTTCTTACTGAAAATCCTTTTATTTCAGGGAACTCCATTTTTAAATCCATTGATAAATTATCTATAAATTTATTTCCCCATTGAGTATTCTCTAAAATAATTTTTCCAATATGCCAATACATAAACATTAATTCTTTGTTAACTGCATAAATTGCTTTATATTGTGCATTTAATACTTCTTGTTTAATATTTTCTAATAATGATTTATATTTATTAATATCTATTTTATTATCCATTTTACCTTCTTTCTAATTTAGTAACGGCTGTTGCCAAATTAAATTTTTCTTTTGTGATTGCGTTTTGTTTTTTAATTTTTAACGTTTTTTTCTTCCTTTCTTTTCTTCTTTATTTATTTTATATCATACAAAAAAATCTTTTGCAATATTTTTGAAGAAATTTTTGCTTGTTTTAAACATAATCTAATTTTGGGTTTAGTAATTTTTCGATTGTTACATCTCCTCTTTCTTTTTTTATTTTATTTTGTTTTTGGATTGCTTTGGCAGATTTGCCTTGATTTAAATTTTTTTTGAAATATTAAATTTTATTTATATTATTATATTTTTCTTTTTTATTCAATTAAAACTTTTCGACATTTTTTGCGTTAAAGAAATCTTTTCATAATTATTTAGATTCTTATTATCTGATTTTTGCTCTATATCATAACTATTTCTTCGATCTAGTATAATATAGTTTATTTTATTTTCTTCTAATTTAGCAATTACTTTGTTTAAACTATTTAGCGGAAAACCACATGTAGTTGTATCTTCTATCTTCCTTATTTGATATTTGAATAAAAATGATATGATGTAGGAATCTTTTCCATACGCATGATAAAATTTTCCACTTTTTATTAGTACTATATCATATTTATGTATTAATTTTATTGTTTTAACTATATTAATTGTACTCATTTATACTCCTATTTTTTCAAAATTTTTGGTGCCTTTGGGACTTGTCAGCCCCAATAGGCACTTTGCAACTTTATTTTGAAATATTCCATGTTGTAGTTCCATTTGTATCTGAACTTGCTTTTGTGAATTTGATATTAGATTCTAGAGAAACTATGGAGCGGACCCCGCGAACATGGTCGTAGTAGGTGCTCACGCTACCGTAAGAGCCCACACGCCACAAGTAGTAAGCGTTGTCAGCAGAGGCAAGCCAAGTCATTGCATATTCATCTGATTCATCTTCTTTGCATGGTACAGCTAGTAAGTCTTTAAATTTAGCATCGTTTACATAAGTTCCAGAACTCGTTTCTTTATCCTCTCCCATTATTCCTTTATATACTGCATCTAAATCATTTTTTGTCATTGACTGTACTTCTGGTGTCCCATTTGTTTTTTTGGTGCAATCATCATTGTTAAATAGTTCTTTTACTTTGCTTATTCCTGTAACATAATTTCCACTATCACCATCTTTAAATCCACTTTGATAAAATTGATACTGTGTTGGTTTTTCAGTACTTTCTTTACCACATTGTATTTCAGTACTAAAAAAATTTGTTGTAAGATTCGTGACTGATGTTGGAGCACCTCCACTTTCATATGGATGATAGTAACTTAGTGGTACTCCTGCTGATACTAATTTCACTTCATGCTTAGCTTCATCTATTGATATTATTCTCCATTTATTTGCGTATTCATCTCTTGGATAATATCCTTTTACATTTCCTGTACTATTATCTACAGATGTTCCTACATTATCATATTTTACTGGATAATTTACGTAGTCTCCTATTTTTAATTGTGAGTAATCTACTGGTTCTCCAGTTGTTGGATCATCTCCTTGTGTTACGTCATCGTCTCCTTTTTTATCTAATCCTACTAACGTATTATATAAATTGTCCATTTCGTTTTGTTCCCTTTGAGCAGAGTCTTTGTATTTATCTACTGCTTCTTTGCTTTTTGTAAATATTCCGTTTTGTCCTAGTGCTAGATTTAG
Organism: uncultured Clostridia bacterium; assembly: GCA_947631785.1. Taxonomy (GTDB): domain Bacteria; phylum Bacillota; class Clostridia; order TANB77; family CAG-508; genus CANRMR01. The sequence continues at coordinate 13,019 of CANRMR010000013.1, forward strand.
GCTTACTCCTGCTAGGATTATTAGGATGATGACTGTGATCACGAGAGCAACCAATGTGATTGCTGCGGGTTGGTTAATACGATTGACAAATTTTTTAGGGTTTGTTTTTGTGGTTTTTGGGCAAACAGAGGCGTTTGCCCCTACATTTATTTTGTTTGTTTTTTTCATTTTTTCTTTTCCTCCTTGTATTTTTTATCATTTTCATTGGGCAAAGGTTTTATAAATTTTAAAAATATGTAAACAAGGAATCGAGCGAAAATTTTCGTAAGCGACGAAGTTTATCATTATTTTTAAAATTTATAATCCTTTGCTTTACACAATATTAAATTTCTATTATTAAAACATAAGAAATTTTTTTTAATTTGGGTATGCCTTTGTATGATTTGGGCAGACAGGGGCGTCTGCCCCTACACGCGCATTTGTTTTTGCTGTTGGATAATCTTCTAAATGCAAAAATAGAACCATGTTCCATTTGCTCTTGATTTTTTACATCAAAAATATACAAATGAAACTTGGTTCTATTTGTTTTGTATTTATTACTATTTTTTTATTATCTTTTAAAATGCATACTCTCTCTCTCTCTCTCTCTCTCTCTCTCTCTCTCTAGAGCGCCAACGGTTACATGTTTCACTTTTTTTAAGCCTCCTTCTTTTGTTTTTTCTTTTATACATATCTTATATCATAACTTTTTATCTTTTGCAATATTTTTTAACATATTTTAACATATTTTAATATAGTTTGCTACTGCCTGCTTTATAAATTCATTTATAGATATATTTTTTTCTTCTGATTTAATTTTTGCTTCACTATGAAGTAATGGACCTAATCTTACATTTAAAGAACCTTTACATTGTTTTTCTGGTTTTTCATTTAACTCATTACAAACTTTTAAATAGTCATCAATAGCATTTTTAAAATCTTTTTTTAGTTCTTTTACTGTTTGACCTTCAAAAGATATTAAATCTTTATTTAACCCTTCTACTTTTCCAAAAAAACATTCGTCTTCATCACTATATTCAATTTTTGCATAATACCCCTTATATGTCATTATATTTTTCAAATTAAATCACCCCTATCTCTTTCAATTTATCTAATAAATCTTTTACAGCATATACTTTTAATATGTTACTTGGATGCGGTTTATGTAATAATATTTTAGAATTTATTTTTTTATTTACAAAAATAACTCTTGAACCTGATGTTTTTCCCTTATTATATTCAATAAATCCTAAATTTTCTAATAATTTTTTTGCTTCATCATATGTAAAATCTTTAGGTATTTTATTTAATCTATTTATTAGTTTATCTACTCTACTCATTATTATACTACATTCCTTTCTGTTTTGCAACTATAATTAGTTGCAAATATGTTTTTTGATTTTTATTTTTCCATTTTTATTAATTACTAAAGTAATTTCTCCATACAAATCAGTTCTGTATATTTTTGTGCCAATGTTTTGTAATTTTTGCAGTGTTTGAACGCTTGGATGTCCAAAGCTATTATCTTTTCCTACTCCTATTAACGCTATTTTAGGAGAAACTGCTTTTAAAAATTCTTCTGTAGTAGATGTTTTAGAACCGATGGTGTGCTACTTTTAAAACAGTAGATTTTAGCTTTTCTTTGTCAACTTTTTCTAGTATTTTATTTTCCGCTATTTCTTCTATATCTCCAGTAAGTAACATACTAAATTTTCCATATACAAGCTTCGCAACCATAGAATTATTATTTAGTCCGATTTTCTTGTATTAATTCTTTTTGTGGATGTAATATTTCAAAATAAGTGTCTTTATCTATTATTACTTTGTCACCATTTTTTACTTCTACTGTTTCAATTTTCTGCTTTTTTATTATTTTTAAAATATTTTCATATTCAGCACATATTTTTTGCTGTTTTACTAAAACTACCTTTTTTACTTTTAGCTTATTTAATACTGCAATTAACCCGTTGCAATGGTCACTATCAAAATGAGAAATAAAAACAAAGTCTAATGTTTTTATTTTTTTATCTAATAAATATGGAACAAGTGTATCTTCTCCAACATCAAATGAAGACTTATCCTTACTTCCTCCTGTATCTACTAATATTTTTTTATTTGATTTTGTAATAATTAGCATGCTATCTCCTTGTCCTACATCAATAAAACAAATTGTAAATTGCATGAATAATGATAAAAGCATGGCATATATTATTACAATTAAAATTATTAAACAAATAATTGCTTTTTTATTTTTTATTAAAATATTTTTTACTTTTATTCCTAGCTTTCTACACTTTCTTTTTCTATTTTCTTTTATGTTCATAAACAAAACTGGAAATAAAATAATTATTTCGTAAATAATTATGGAAAAAATAGATGGTGTTGTTACATAAACTTTTGATAAGGGAAGTTTAGCTCCAATTTTAGAAATTAAAAGAAGCATTTCTAAGAAAATTTTTATTATAATGCTAAGTTTAGCTGCAATTTGTATTGAAATAAAAGATAATAAAAGTAGCAGAAAACCTCCTATTGTAATTGGTCCAATTAAAAAAGATGCTAATATATTAGAAAAAATAAATGTAAAAGATATTGTATTAAAATTTATTATCATAACTGGAAGTATCATAATTTGTGCAGAAATTGTAACAAAAAAACTTTCCTTTATGATGTTTGTTATTTTTCTTAAAATTATATTTATTTTACTACTATCTATAACCTTTAAAGATGTATCTTCTTTTGTTTTCTTTTTAGTAATTAATAATTTTAATTTATACCAAAATAGTGGTAAATACTTTTTCATTTTAGGATAAAATATTATAATTCCAATCGTTCCGCAAATACGAAAGTTGCAAACCCAAATTTTGAATTTTGAATGGATTTTCAATTAAGGTAATAAGTAAAGAAAAGCTAATTGTACTTATTAAATCTGGCTTTTTATAAAATATAAATGAAAGCTGAACAATAATTACCATGGTGCAAGCTCTTACAACAGATGGAGTAAGTGATGTAAGTATCATAAAGAAAATTAAAAATAAAATACATGCTATTTTTCTTTTTTTCTTGTGTATTCCTATTTTTTCTAAAAGTATTAGTACACCTGCACTTAAATACCCTACATGTGCACCAGATACTGCAAGTAAATGGTATAGGTTACTTGTTTTAAACATATCCAATGTATCTGTTGGAATTTTGCTTGTTTCTCCAAGTAAAATCCCTATTAGCAAATTTGCTTTATCTTCTGGAAGTATAGCTTTTGCATTTTCTATTAATTTTTCTTTTACTTTATTTGCAATATAAAATATTCCTTTATCAGTTTTTGTTTTTACTACCTTTTGGCTTTTTGCATAGAGTGATCCATAAATTTTTTCAAGTTTATAAATTTTTCTTTGATCATATCCGCCTTCATTTCTACTTACTTCTGGCTTTTTATATTCTCCTTTTATTTTTACAATATCTCCATATTCAAGTATTTTTTCTTTCTTATCTACATATAACATTAAATTTGTATTTTTATATTTTTTATCATTATTTAGATACTGAACTTTTATTTTGTACCTTTGTTTATAGTTAGTTTCTTCACTTTGACTAATTATTTTTCCAATTACTTCTACTTCTTCTATTTCATTATACAAATTTTCATATTTGTTATTTTGTATAATTACAATTGTATTTGATAAAATAGAAAATATTGCAATTACTATAATTACATTTATATTAAATATAATACGTAATAGTCTTTTTGTTTTGTACTTTTTATTTTTTTGTATTAAAAAAAGTAGTAAAAATATAAGCCAAAATGGGACTATACTTATTTTAAAAGTACAGCCCCATATAATACCTATAATATATCCTATTAATACAGCTAAAACTGGTCTTTTCATATTTCCCCCATTTTAGCCCCTTATATAATTCTTCTTCCACATACAAATCTTTCTGGATATTTTCCTTTTGATAATGATGTGATAATAACCCCCGTTTTTTCATCGTTTGCATGTATAAATTGATTTGCTCCAATGTAAATTCCTACATGACCTATTCTTGAATAATCGTTATATGCTTTAAAAATTACAATATCTCCTTTTTGAAGATTTTCTAAGCTTACTTCTTTTCCGTCTTTGGCTTGTGATACCGAAGAACGTGACACACTGTAGCCAAAGTGTTTATATACATACTGAACAAATCCTGAACAGTCAAATCCACTAGGTGTTGTTCCTCCATAAACATATGGATAACCTAAAAATGTTTTTGCATATTCTACAATTTGTGTTTGAATATCGCTGTTTTCGTTTGTTTGCTTATTAGCTACAGCTTGTGTATTTTCTATTGTTCTTGGCAGTTCCTTACTTCTAGATGATGGTAACTTTTCATCTGATACAAGAGTTGTTGCAACATATCCTGTTTGGTTATTTACTTTAACTTTGTACCATCCATCTTGCTCATCTATAATTTCTACCTCTGTATTTAATGTAAGTGTATCTATTACCTCTGATGATTTGTCTGCCTCTTCTCTAAAATTTACATTTTCAGCATTTATATAACCTATTTTTTTAGTATTTTCTTCTGGTTCTTTAGGTTTTTCTGCATTTTCAGTAGTAGTTGTTGTGTTTGTTGTTGTCGTAGTATTTGTTGTTTCTTGGTTTTCATCTTTCTTTTCTTCAGGCTTATTTGCTGTTTCTTCTTTATTTACAATTTCACTTTGTGTTTTTAAATTATCCGCTTTTATCCATCCACTTATATTATTTGATGTAACATAAGCCCATTTACCTGCAATTTGTATAATATTTACATCTTGATTTTGTTCTATAACACTTATTACTTCTGAATGTATTAGTGGTAAATAATATATATTGCTTTGTTTATTTATTTTTTGTGTAGAGTTTATACTAATTTGTATTTCTTCTTCATTATTTTCTGGTTTTTCAGTTTCTTCTGGATTTGTAACTTCTGTTTGTGTATTTGTATTTTCTACTTTAGGTTCTTCATTTTCGTTATTTTGCGTGTCAGTTTCATTATTTTCTTTTTCATCTATTTTAACAAATTCTGCAGATACATATCCAGTATAATCTTTGTAATTTACTTTATACCATGTACCTTCTTTAGCTAATATTTCTACTTCAAAATCTTGTGAAAGTAAAGTTACAATATCAGATTCTGTTGTTGGCTCTTTTCTCATTCTAACAGTTTCTTCTGTAATTGTTCCTTTGCTTGCAGCTTGCAAATATAGCGGCATAAAAATAATTATTAAAAACATTAGAAGTATAATTTTTATTTTATTTTTTATTAAATTCATGTATTAAAAACTCTCCTTTTTTTCTTACATGCTCAGATTATATATCTAAAAGAAATAAATGTCAAATGTTAAAGAAAAAAAGTGCCCCTACAATTATTTTTGTATTCCTTTGTAGCAGATGGGCGGACAGAGGCGTCCGCCCCTACATTTGTTTTGTTTGTTTTTAACATTTTTCTTTTTCTCCTTTTTTTATTGGGCAAAGGTTTTATAAATTTTAAAAATATGTAAACAAGGAATCGAACAAAATTTAAGCCTAGAAATTCTTATTAACTTTTTTTTAAGCTACTTTTATTCCAGTATTTTTCACTTCTACTACAAAAGGGGTTTCATCATTTTCATAGTCTGCAACAGTAATAATATGTGGCTCTATTCTATAATCTATACCTTTTCTTAATATCATTAATTTTACTTCTTCATCAAATGTATCTGTTTTTATATCATCTGTAATTACTGCTATATCAATATCACTATCTTCATGTTCTGTTCCTTTTGCATAAGATCCAAATAATATTATTGCTACTACATTGTAATTTGCTTTTACTACAGCAATGTATTTATCTACTATTTCGGCAATTTCTTTATTTATTAAGTTTCTTCTTTCAACATCTTTTCCAACCATAATTTTACCTCCTTAATTTTAATCATTTGTTCTTCTGTATATTCATCAGTACATTTATTATAAAATGCTCTTTTATAATCATCATATCTAGTACTTAAATTGAATGTTGTTATTTCATTTAAAATTACTTCTTGTTCTTCTGATAATTCTAAATTTAATTTTTCTGCTAAATATAATAAATCGTGTGTTCTTGGTGCATGTGGTGTTTCTTTATTATTTTTTGCATATAATGCTTTTAATAGTTTTTCAATTACCATTTGTCCAAAGAACAAGCAATAACTATTTTTCTTATTACTAAATAATACATTCATTACATTATAATCTTCATTAGCACTTTCAATCCAATACTTCATTATATCTATGTTATTCATAAAATTCCTCACTTTCAATGCATTATATTTTTATTATATCACTAAAATAAACTCTTTACTACATTTTATTTAATTTTTTATGATTTTTAAAAATAAAAGTAAAAGAAAGTTCTTAATTTTATGAACTTTCTTTAATACAATCATTTTATTTTTTAAGTAAATTTATTTTAAAAATTAACCTTATTTAATCTAATATTTCTGTTTTTATGTATGTGTATTCTCCTCCTGTTTGTCCTACTGTTTCATCTTCTACTAATATATGTGTTGCTCCTTTTTTTGTATCTATTCTTGGAAGGTTACTTTTTCCATATTCTATTTGTTCTTTTGTTCCACTACTTTCTCCTGCTATTGGTTTTCCTACTGCTACTTTTTGTATTGTTTCGTCATATGGTTCGTATTCTAAATTTTCTTTTTGCTCTCCTTCATATATCCAAAAACGTAAATCTAAATCTACTTTTCCTTCTTTGCGTACAGGGGTCATTGTTCTTAAGCAATACTTGGAATTTTTAAAACCATCTTCACTACTTGTTTTATCTATTTTACTATATACTTTATTTTCTTCTAATTCATAAAAAGGAATATTGAATATAGTTTTCCTAAAAATATCATCATTTGTTCCTATAACATCACCATCATTTGTTGTAAGCTCTATACTACCACCAGTTTCTTTCATGTTTCTTAATTCACAACATAATGTATAATTTTGATTTTCCTTAAACATCTTTTTATATTTATTAGACACATATAAACCTATATATAAACTTGTATTAGTACTATTGTCTCCTTCTATATGTGCCCAACCATTATCTAATGGGGTAATATAATCACTTGAATAATATCCCCAATAATTACTATCTTCTTTTGGAGTGCTTAAGCCTTTTAGTATGTTTCTTCCTGTTACTAGAATATTAAAACTTCCTGTTTGTCCTAGACTTTTTGTTTCTGCTAATGCTCCTACTTGCACACTTTTTCCGTATATTTTATAGTTTACAAGTGGCTCTCCTAGTGTTCCGTCTAGCCATGCTATTTCTCCATCTGATTTGACTGTTTGCAAGGTTTGCTTTATTGTTTTTATTGTTTGGTTTCCTTTTTCATCACTTAACTTTACTTCGTATGTGTTGTATGTTCCAAGTTCAAATTTATATCCATTTACTATTATCCAGTTATTTTCTGCTTTTCCAGCTTCTGCTTTTACTCTGTATGATACTTGCATGTTTTTGGTATTTTCTTCTGGTGTTACTGTTACTTTATAACGGTTATCTTCGTATTTTATGTCTAAATCAAAGTTTGTGTTTCCTTGAACATTGTCAATGTTACTTTGTGCATTAAATTTTTCACTAGAATATTTTTGTCCTTCATATTCCATTTTTACTTCTCTTGTGTCCCAGTTTATCCATGCGTCTTGCTCTACTTCTGTAAATCCCATTTGTTTTAATTCTTCTGCAGTATAATGCACAAAACCTTCTCCGTCTTTTTCTAATGCTACATTATATCTTATTTGGTCTATAAAGTAGTTGCTTTTTACTTCTTCGTCTGTTAATGCTCGGTTGTAGATACGCACTGAATATATTGTGCCATTAAGCCAACAATCTATAGCCCTTTTTCCACCTGGATTTGCTCCTAATATCATTATTGTATTATATTTTGTTGTTCCTATTGTTCCTTCTATCTCATTTAATGTTTTATTATTATTTTCATAGAAAATTACATTATGTTCATCATAACTTCCAGATAAACTATATTTTTTATCAACACTTAATTCTTTTCCACTATAGCTATAATTATAATCATTTGTAAATACACAAAATCCATTTTTAGTATTACCTAATATTCCATATCCTCCACCATCCCAATTAGCAACTATATCCTGCTCTTTGCCTATATTTTTATTATCATACTTTACAACCGCTTCTAAAGTTATATTATCATAGTTCATTTCTCCTATTTCTACCCAATCGTCTGTTCCGTCAAAGTATAAACCTTGTCCGTCGTCTGTCCATTTTGCTCCACCATTTAATGTTCCTTCTTTTCCATTTCCGCTTAGGTCATGCCATGTGCTTGCATTTTTATTATGTCCGCTTCCGAGTGTTGTCTATTCCGTCATAGTGAAGCATTAGTCCATCTTGCACATAGCTACTGGTTCCTGCATCTCCATATTTTTCTACTACTTCTGTTTGCAATATGTCTAGTTTTGTTTTGAATTCTTGATAAAGTGCTTCTTTTTGCATACTACTTGATACGTTAATTGCAACTCCTGCTAGTATTACCATTACTCCTATTGTAATAATTAGGGCAACTAATGTGATTCCTGCGGGTTCGTCAAGACGAACCCCTACATGATTTTGGTGTGTCTTTGTGGCATTTGGGCGGACAGGGGCGTCTGCCCCTACATGGGTTTTGTATCCGTTTGCATTATTTGGGCGGACAGAGGCGTCCGCCCCTACATTTGTTATGGTATTCCTTTGTAGTTTGCGGGCGATTAAAATCGCCCCTACGGTTTTATTTTCTTTTAAAGAATATACTCTCTCTCTCTCTCTCTCTCTCTCTCTAGAGCGTCAAGGATTACATGATTCATCCTATTTCTCCTTTCTTTTGTTTTGCAACGTATAAATTATTTTAACATTAACAAAAAAATTTAATTTTTTCTATTGTTTCTATTTTATAATATTCTTTCCATTTATTTATAATTAGAAAATAATGTCTTGAAATTATAGCTAATAGTTTGCTTAATTCATGTTCTGGTATTTTGCTTTTATTGTTCGCTATTATACATCCTCCTGTTTTAGTTAACCAAATTTTAGTAGTATTTTGCGTTAATTTTCCTTTTGAAATATGAACATGAATAGGCTCATTATTTTCATTAGACCAAAAATATATTTTATATCCGATAACATTCAAATATACTAGGCAATTTTTAGCCCTCCTTCTTTTGCATATTTGTAAAATAAATCTGCACTATTTTGAACAACTTGTTTAAAAAAATTTACTTCTTCTTCGTTATAATTGCCTTCCCATACTGTTACTTTATAAGTTGGTAATTGTATTCTAATAGAATCGAAACCATTTTCAGTAGGTCGTTCAAAATGTACATCTATACACTCTATATCATTTTCAATATATATATTTGAAAAAACAACCTCTGTTTCATCTTCATATTTGACATATGGATACATCATTATTAATCACGCTCCTTTTATAAATTTTATTATAACATGATTTAAAATATTTTACTACTAATTGATAAAAATTTTTATTGAATAGATATATTATATGTATTTTTCCTTTTTTTGTGTCTATTCTTGGAAAGTTACTTTTTCCATTTTCTAATTACTCTTGTAGAAATTCCTACTAATACTTCATAATTAATTGTATTGTATATTTTTGCAATGTCTTCTACTGTTATTTTTTCGTTATCCCATATATATACATCATCTCCAACTTTTACATTTGGAATTTTTGTTACATCTACCATAAAGCAGTCCATACATACATTTCCAATTATTGGTGCAAGATTTTTATTTATTACAACCATTCCTTTGTTTGACATTGCTCTTCTTATACCATCTGCATATCCAAGCGGAACTGTTGCAACTTTTGTTTTATTTTTTGTAATATAACTTCTTCCATAACTAATGCTAGTGCCTGCTTCTACTTCTTTTATGAAAGATATTTTCGACTTTAATTTTATTGCTTGATCTAATTTTAATTTTTTTTCTAAATTTTTTTCTGGATAATAGCCATGCAAAATAATACCAGGTCTTACTAGGTTGTATCTTGCATTTTCAAAATTTAAAATACCTGCAGAATTTGAAGCATGAATATAACGCAAAGTAGGTACTTTTTCTTTTACTATTTTTAAAGCACTTTCAAACGATTTTATTTGCTTGTTTGTATATTCTTCATCACAATCACTACATGAAAAATGTGTGTATATTCCATCAATTATAATGTTAGAATATTTTTTTGCTTCTTCTAAATATTTTTCTATTTTTTTAGGGTTAATTCCAGTTCTTCCCATTCCAGTTCCAATTTCTATATGTATTTTTACTTTTGCTTTTATTTTTCCTATTTCTTTTAAAAAATCTATAGAACCAATTCCAACAATTAAATCATATTTTACAATACTTTCTAATTCTTCTTTTAATGGTTGGTTTAGAATAAATATTTCTCCTTTATATCCATCTTTTCTTAAAAGTATCCCTTCATCTACAATTGCAACTGCTACAATTTTAATATCTGCTTTTTCTAATAGATCAACACGCCTATTTAAATATGTACCATAAGCATTATCTTTAATAACAGGCATTACATCTACATTTTCTCCAACAAATTCTTTTATTTTTTTAATATTGCCAACTACCTTTTTTTCATCTATCTCAAGTACCGCTTGCCAAACACGTTCCATTTAATATCCCCTTTTTGTTTTATTATATTCTAACCTATTTTCCATGTTTCCAAAATTTTAGGTATAAATATTATTAAACCAACAATTGCAGATGATATAGATATTACTAAAACACTTGCTGCTGCTAAATCTTTTGCAAGTTTTGCTTTCTTTTCTCTATAAGGAGATACCATATCTACAATTGTTTCTATTGATGTATTTATTATTTCACATGCAATTACAAGTCCAAATAATATAATACATATTATCCATTCTATTTTACTAATTTTTAGTAACCATCCAAAAAAGATAACAATTAGCATAATAAATACGTGTATTTTCATATTTCTTTCTGTTTTAAATGAAGATACTAAACCACAAAATGCATATTTAAAACTATTTGCTATTTTTTTTGTTTTTACTTTTATTTTTCTTTTTCTTCTTAAACTAGTCACTGTTTCCTCCTTTTCTACTCTCCAATTTTCAGTTAAATGGATAAATAGAATAAGATATGAAATTGCAATACATGCTCCAGCTATTACATCACTTGCATAATGTACACCTAAATAAATTCTACTAAATCCAATTAATCCAATAATTATACTAAGTATGGTTATAAGTGTCCATTTTAATTTTTTATTTTTTACATAATAGTAAACTAAATAAATAAAAAATCCGTAAAACGCTACATTTACCATAGAATGACCAGAAGGGAAACTATATCCTGATTGACTAATTATTCTATACTGACTAGGTCTTTCTCTTTGTACAATGTTTTTAAGTAATTGGTTTAAGAAAAATATAATTGATAAATTTGCTCCAATACATAATGATGTTCTTTTGTTTTTTATTACAAAAAAGCATAATATTGTAATAGGTATTATGACGATAGCACTGCCAATGTTTGTAATTACCTTAATAATTGGAGTGATCCAATCTTTTATTATATATTTTGATGTTATATAATAAACATAAATATCCATGTTCATTATTTCTTTTTGTAATACGTCTTGTGCTATTTTTAAAAAAGCAATAAGACCTATTAAAAGAACAATCCATTTTAGATATTTTTTAATCCATTTTTTTATTTTTTCTTTTTCCAAATTCATCTTCCTTTATTGCTTTTTTTGTTTTAATCTTAAATATCCTAATTCTTCCCAACAATTATATGCTAGGTTTAGTTTAAATACTAATTTTGGTTTTGCACCTGCTCTATTTTTATCTACAACACATGAATAATACCTTACATCAGGATCATCTGATTTTTCTAGTGGATAAAATTTTGTATCTACTTCTTCTAAAGAATATTCATAATCGTCTAAATTATCACGATTAATTTGTTTCATAAGACATAATGTGTCTAGTACCTCTTTTACTGTTCTACTTACTGCCAAATCATTTATATTTAAGTTTATAGGTAGAGTTTGGCTTTCTGTAAGTTGCAAGGTTGACCCAATGAATATATTAAAGTTTTGTGCTAAATTTGATAAAATTGTTGCTGTCTTTTTTAATTCTTCTCCATTTCCTATGTTTTCTGTATCTGTTTTTAATGTGTCATAAAACATATACTCTATTTTTTCTTTATAATAATAATTCATAATTACTTTTCTTAATTCATCATTGGTATGGTCTGTAATATTAATAAAATAAATTGAATGATTCATTTCATCATTTAACCATTTTGTTGCTGCAATTGTTTTATTAAATTCTGTAGAAATTTGTGAAAGTCTTTTTGCAAATTGTTTTTGTGTTTCTTTTTCTTCTTTTATTACAAAACCATCTTTATCTACTTTTGCATCTTTTTTATTATCTGGTCTAAATTTAAATTCTAATAATTCTCCTTCTGTTTTTGTTATTTTTTGACCATGTAATTCTTGAATTTCTGGATTGTTTAAAATTGTAGTAATTAAACAAAGTCTTACCTTTTCTTCTGACATTTCATTAGATATTATTAAAACTTTCTTTTTATGTTTAAATGCAATATAACTTGCTAGATTAATTGTAAACCTACTTTTTCCAGAGTTTGAAGGCATTGCATATGCCATTGTCTCTCCCTTTCTAATTCCCTTAAATACACTAGATAATATTGGAAAAGGAAGGTTAAGACCGTTTGTTAAATTGTTATTTCCTGTAATTAAAAAATTAGTTAAGTCTTTGCTGATAATTGCTCTTTTAAATTTTTCTGTATCTTTTACTTGTTCAACTGCACTTTCTACTTCTTCTACTGACATTTGGTCGTAAAGCTCATAGTTTGCAATTTCAACAATTTTATCTTGTCTTTCCTTTATTGGCATAGCCCTATAATTTTTTCTTAATATAAATAATTTTTTTAAACTTGTGTAAATTTTTTCAAAGTCATATCCTTTATTTTTTACACTTGTTTTTAGTTTATATTTTAAATCATATACTTCTTTTGAATCTTTAGCAAAATTAAATCCTCTTTTTGCTTCTTCTGATGCATATGCTTGTCCTTCTGTAAATAGTACGCTTTTATATATATTTAGCATTTTGGGATCTTCAAAACAGCAATCTTCAAATAGAAAATAATACATTCCAATTGCTTTTGGATCTTGCAGTAATAATCCTATGTATATTTTTTCTAGTTTAAAATTACTTAATATATCTGGATAAATTTGCTCTGGCGTTTCTATTTCTTCGTTTTCTTCTACATTACTTTCTTCATCTTGCTCTTCTTCTTCATTTTCGTTTTCATCGTAATCTTCGTTTTCTTCTACTTCTTCATCTTCATTTTGATTATTTAAGTTCTTTATTTTTTCTAATGCTTCTGCAAAATCCTGTTTTTTTATATAATTTCTGATTTCTTCAATTTTTTCTTTATTTTCTTCAGTAACAGGAATAGTATCTAATAACTTATATAGTTTATCCATATTATTCATATACAATTTCTCCTTAAACTTTTTTCTTATTTTATTATTTTTTAATAATTTTGTAAAGGCTTTGTAATATGATTTTTGGAAAAATTTAATATTACAAAAAAAACGAAAAGAAGTGCTATAAAGCACTCCTCTTCTTGTTTTTACTCTTCTTTTCCTTCCTTCTTATTCATCATTTTAGCAAAGGCTTCAAACCTTACTATTGCAGCATTTAAATCTTCAATTGCCGCAAGTAAGACATTGTATTGCCTTTGACCTTTAGGCATATTAAATGGAATCTTTGCTGGATTCCAATTGCGCAAAAGATGGGACATTTTCTCCGCGTATGTAAAATCGCGGAATTTGAAATAATGTGGAACATGAAGATTTGCCTGTTCCAAAGTATAATTCTTAAGATTATACTTTGAATCAATTTCGTGCGAAATTAATATGCACTGCAAATCTCCGAGCATCTCCTTCATTACGTCCCGCTCTTCTTTTAAATCCTCTAAATATTTATTAGGATTTAAAAGTGTCCAATCTTCTTCGCCTTCTTTTGCTACTGGAGTTCCATAAAGGAAATCATCCAGTGCAGCTAAATGCTCTGCTACATGGCGTGTTACATGTGCCAACCGATAGATTGCATAATTTCCAGTAACTTTGTTTTTTAACATAGTTTTGCCTCCTTGCTGTAAAATTGGAAAAAAAGATTTTTCTCTATATTTTAGAGAATACATATATTATATCATATTTTGCTGAATTTTTCAATACATATAGCAAAATATTTTATGTAAATTTGTTATTAGCTTATAATCTTTGCTTCTAAATCATAATTATCTTTTACACCTGTTATCTTACACATTACAAATTTGTTTATTAAATTTTGTTTTTCTTTTCTAACATAAATAACTCCATCCATGTCTGGTACATCCATATATGACCTTGCTATATAATATTTTCCATCTAGGCTCGTGTTTTCTATTAATACTTCATATTCTTTTCCAATTTTTTCTTCTAAATTTTGTTTTACTATTTTTTGCTGCAAGCTCATTATTTTGTTTAATCTACTTTTTTTAGTCATTGGATGTATTTGTTCTTTTAATTTTGCAGCTGGTGTTTTATCCTCCTTAGAATATGCAAAAACTCCTAATCTATCAAATTTTGTTTGTTCTACAAAGTTATATAGCTTTTCGAAGTCTTCTTTTGTCTCTCCTGGGAAACCTACAATTAAAGATGTTCTAATTATAACATCTGGAATTTCTTTTCTAATGTTATAAATTAGTTCTTTTATTGATTTACTATTACTTTTTCTGTTCATTCTTTTTAATACACTGTCTGAAATATGCTGAATTGGTATATCAAAATAGTTACATATTTTTTTGTTTGTTTTTACAACATTAATTAACTCTGGTGTAATTGATTCTGGATATGCATATAAAAATCTAATCCATTTTATTTTTTCTATTTTACAAATTTCTTCTAAAAGGTATGCTAGTTTTTCTTCTCCATATAAATCTATACCATATTTAGTTGTATCTTGTGCAATCAAAATTATTTCTTCATATCCTTTTTCAGAAAGGCTTTTTGCCTCTTTTAAAATATCTTCTATTTTTCTACTTACAAATGGTCCTCTTATATTTGGAATTGCACAATATGTGCACCTATTACTACACCCTTCTGCAATTTTAAGATATGCCATTTTACTTCCTGTTGTTATAATTCTATCCTCAAAATTTAAACTTGTTTTTTTGCTTTTTTCTTCCTTTATTAAATTTCTTACTTTTTCCCACATATTGTCGTATTCATCAATAGTTAAAAATAAGTCTACTTCTGGAAGTTCTTTTTCAAGTTCTTTTTTATACCTTTGCACTAAACACCCCATTGCAATTAAATACTTGCATCTTTTATTTTTGTACTCTGCCATTTCTAGTATAGTATTAATTGCTTCTTCTTTTGCAGATTCTATAAATCCACAAGTATTTATAACAATTATATCTGCTTTTTCTGGGTTATTTACTATATTTAATCCATTGTTTTTAAATAAACCAATTACTTGCTCTGTATCTACTAAATTTTTACTACATCCAAGCGATATAAATCCTACATTCATTTTAACTTCATTCCTTTATTATTTAATTTATAGATAAATTTATTTATTTATTTATTTATTCAAAGTAGCTATAATAATTTATATCACATTTTTTGCTAAAATTAAAGACTTTTTGTTATATTTGTGTTACAATTGGTTAAACATTAATATAACAAAGGAGGTTTTTTTATGACACCACATATTGAGGCAAAAGAAAATGAAATTGCTAAAACTGTTTTAATGCCTGGTGACCCATTAAGGGCAAAATTTATTTGTGAAAATTATTTGCAAGACGCCAAGTTGGTAAGTAATGTTAGATGTATTTGTGCTTATACTGGTAAATATAAAGATAAAGAAATTACTGTAATGGCATCTGGTATGGGTATGCCAAGTATGGGTATTTATTCTTATGAATTATATAAGTTTTATGGAGTTGAAAATATTATACGTTTAGGTTCTTGCGGAGCTTACACTAAGGATTTACAATTACTTGATTTAATTTTAGTAGATAAAACCTATACAGAAGGAAACTTTGCACTTACTTTTAATCATGATGAATGTCATATAGCATATCCTAATGATACTTTAAATAAAATAATTTCAGATACTGCAAATAAATTAAATATTTCTTTAAAACATGGAACAACACTTTGTAGTGATGCTTTTGATTATTATATTCAAGATTTATCTAAACTTTTAGATAGACTTCCAGAAGATATTATTGCTGCAGAAATGGAAGCATTTGCTCTATTTTACGTTGCAAAAGTTTTAGGAAAAAAAGCATCATGCATACTTTCTGTTGTAGATTCACATTATCATAAAACAGAACTTTCTAGTAAAGATAGGCAAAATGCTTTGACTAAAATGATAGAACTTGGATTAGAATCTGCAATTACTATAAATTAGGATTTATATATTTTTTATTTTCATAACATTATATAGGACCAAGTAATATATAATAAAATTTGTTATTTTTGCGAGAGCTACGTGGGGACCGCCGAGGGCTGTTCGAGCAAAGCGAGTTACAGCGCCGGTGGGAAAGCTCTGAGCATAAATATAAAAATTTTATTATATATTACTTGGTCTTTTTTATTAATTTTTTTAAAATGTATATTCTAGTTTTTATAGTATTAATTCTAGTTTTTTTCTTGATTTTTTTGAAATTTGTGATATGATAACTAAAAAAATAAGAAAAGGAGTTATATTTATGGAAGAAATTTTAGTTTTTGGACATAAAAGTCCAGATACAGATTCTATTTGTTCTAGTATTGTAATGGAATATATGAAGCTTAAATCAAATGAAAATGCAAAAGCTTATCGTTTAGGTGGCATTAATAAAGAAACAGAATTTGCTTTAAATTACTTTAAAGTTCAAGCACCACCTTTACTTGAAAAAATTGAAAAAGGAAAAAATGTTATTTTAGTAGATCATAATGAATTTGCACAAAGTGTAGAGCGGAATTGAAGATGCTAGTATTCAAATGGTAGTTGACCACCATAGAATTTATGGATTTCAAACTGCTGAACCATTATTCTATATGGCAGAACCTGTAGGTTGTACTGCAACTATTTTGTATGAATTATGTGTTATGAATAATATTGAAATTAATTCACAAATTGCAGGCTTAATGCTAAGTGCTATTATTTCTGATACATTGCTTTTTAAATCTCCAACATGTACAGTAAAAGATGAAAAAGTAGCTAAAAAACTTGCTGAAATTGCAAATGTTGATATTCAAACATATGGTATGGAAATGCTTAAAGCTGGAACAGATTTAAGTTCTTATTCAGCTTCTGAATTAATTAATTTAGATAGCAAAGTTTTAGGTTTAGATAATGGTAAAATTGTAGTTGCACAAGTAAATACAGTTTCGCCTAATGATGTTTTAGAAAATAAAAAAGCAATTGAAGATGCTATAGAAAAGGAAATAAATGATAAACAAATTGACTTGTTTATGTTCTTGATTACTGATATTTTAAATTGTGATTCGATTTGTATTGCATTAGGTCCAAAGGCTTCAGTTATTGAAAAAGCCTATAATGTTACTTTAGACAATAATGCAGCCTTATTAAAAGGCGTAGTATCTAGAAAAAAACAAGTGATTCCTATAATATCTGAATATTTTTAATAGGCGGTTTTATAACCGCCTATATATTTGCCTTTTCTATTTTATTTTTTATTTTAGAATCTTCGAACAGTCTACTTGCTATATTAGAAAAATTAGTTTCAGTATCTGTTAAATATATTTTACATGATCCTATTTTGTTTTCTCTATTTTGCAAATTAAAATTATTTAAATATGGTTTTATATAATCAACTAACTTTTTTCCCATATTTATTATTTCTACTTTATTTTCTAATTCTTCGTTTATTATATCTGAAAATAAAGGGTAATGTGTACATCCTAAAATAAGTGCATCTATGTTTTTTAAATCCATTAAATATTTATGTATTGCATCTTTTGCAACATCGTTTTTGGTCCAACCTTCCTCTGCCATTGGTGCAAGTAATGGTGTGGCTTTACATATTACACTTTTTCCTATTTTGTTTATTTCATTTTCCCAAACTTTGCTATTTATACTTCCTTGTGTTGCAATTACTCCTATATTTTTATGCATACTTTTTTTTATATACTCAACAGTTGGATCTATAATACCTAAAATTGGTATTTTAAAAGTATTTTTTAATTCGTTTAATGCTTGACTAGTTGCTGTACCACAAGCTATAATTATCATTTTAACATTTTTTTCAATTAAAAAGTTCGTGCACTTTTTTGAAATTTCTATAATTGTTTCTTTTGATTTTGGACCATATGGAAATCTTTTTGTATCTCCTAAATAAATAATATCCTCGTTTGGCAATTCTTTTTGTATTTCTTTTAAAACTGTAAGACCCCCTATTCCAGAATCAAACATTCCTATTGGGCGTACATCCATATGCTTTTCTTCCTTCCTATGCAATATAAACATTAAACTCTTAATTTAGCATTTAATTCTTTTTCTAAACTTTGTACTATTTTTTCCATTAATGGATTTATTTCTTCATCTGTTAAAGTCTTGTTTGGATCTCTAAATTGCAATGAATATGCTACACTTTTTTTGTTTTTACCTAATTTTTCATCTCTATAAATATCGAATAATTTTACTTTCTCTAAAAGTTTTTTAGCTTGTTTTGTAATTACATCTTCAATTTTTCCAACTGTTACATCTTCATCTACAACAATTGCAATATCTCTTTCCACTGCTGGAAATTTTGGAATTGGTGTATATTTTTTTGCAGGTTTACTGTATTTTTCTAGTTTAGATAGGTTAATTTCTGCAACATATATTTCTTTTGACATTTTATAATTTTGTGCAATAATAGGATGTATTTGACCAAAAGTTGCAATTTTGTCTATTCCAATATAAACACTTGCACATCTTCCTTCATGATATGATGGATTTTCTACTTCTTGTTTTAATTCAAATCTTACAATATTTGAAACTTGCAAAATATTTTCTACAATTCCTTTTAATGTATAAAAATCTACGTCTTTTCCATACATACCAAGTGTAATTACTTTATCTTCTTTTGGTACATTACCATTTTCGATTTCTTCATTTTCGTTTACATATGTTCTTGATATATCAAATAATTTTACATCTTGATTTTTTTTGCTATCATTTGATGCAAGAGTCTCCATCATACTTGGAATGGTAGTTTGACGCATTATTGTATAGTCTTCAGATAATGGATTTATAATTTTAATAGAACTATCAAATAGGTTAGTTGCTCCTATTTTTTCTAAATCTTTTTTACTTATAATTCCATAAGTATAAATTTCTTGCATTCCACAATTTATAAGCATACATCTTACATCTTTTTCAATTTTTTGAATTTTTGTTCTAAGGCCTATTGTTGCACTTGATTCTACTTGGGTACTATTTAGTTTATCATATCCATATATTCTAAGTACTTCTTCTGCAATATCTGCTTCTTGTTCTATATCTTGTCTAAAATATGGAGGAATTACTTTGTCATTTTCTACTTTCATTTCTAAATCTTCCAATATTTTAATCATTTCTTCTTTAGTAAGATTTGTACCAATTAAATTGTTTATTCTGTCTGGATTTAGTGTAATCGAAATTGTTTGTTCTTTTTTAGGGTATACATCAATTTTTTCTGGAATAGCCTCTCCTATTTTTAGTTCTTCAACTAATTCTACTGCTCTATTTATTGCTCTTAACGCATTTTCAGTAGATAGCCCTTTTTCAAAACGAGAAGAACTTTCTGTTCTAATTCCTACTTGCTTTGATGCTTTTCTAATACTTCCACGATTAAATACTGCAGCTTCAAATACAATTGTTTTTGTATCTTTTTCAATTTCTGAATTTTCTCCACCCATAACTCCTGCAATTGCAACAGCTTTTTTTTCATCAGAAATTACTAATATATCGTCGTTTAATTGCCTTTCTACTCCATCTAATGTAGTAATCTTTTCATCTTTATTTGCTCTTCTTACAATTATATGTTTTCCTTCTATAGATTCAATGTCAAATGCATGCATTGGTTCACCAAGTTCTAACATAACATAATTTGTAATATCTACAATATTATTAATACTTCTTATTCCACATGCCTTTAACCTTCTTACCATCCATTTAGGAGATGGCCCAATTTTTACATTTTTTACAACTCTTGCAATATATCTATAGCATAAATCTGGTGCTTTAATATCTACTCTTAGCCCTTCTATTTCTTTTTTGTTTTCTACATCTATTTTATCTAAATTTTTCCTTGGATTTTTAAACTCATTTTTTAATGATACAGCTGTTTCTCTTCCTAATCCTTCAATAGATAAACAGTCTGGTCTATTTGGAGTAATTTCAAAATCTAAAATATCTTCTCTTAGGTCTAAAACATCTACAATATCTTGACCAAGTTTTGATTCATATTCTTTTGGCAATATCATAATTCCATCTTCTATTTGTTCTGGATACTCTTCTTTTGAAAGTTCTAATTCACCAATTGAACACATCATTCCACAAGAGTCTACTCCTCTTAATTTTCCTTTTTTTATTTTTACTCCTTTTGGAAGAGATGAACCATCTTTTGCAACTGGAATAATATCTCCTACTTTAATGTTTTTTGCTCCAGTTACAATTTGAACAATATCTTCTCCTATATCTACTTTTGTTACAACTAGTTTATCTGCATCAGGATGTTTTTCTATTGTTAAAATTTTTCCTACTACAACATTTTGTATTTCTTTTCCTTTTTCTTCTATTGTTTCTACCTTTGTACCTGTCATAGTTAAAATATCTGCTAAGTCTTTTGTTGTAACATCTACATTGGTATATTCTTTTAACCACTCTACACTTGTTTTCATTTTTTTCTCCTTTCTTTTTTGGCCCTTAATTTAAAATTGTTTTAAAAATCTTACATCATTTTCATATAATAATCTTAAATCATCAATTCCGAATTTTGCCATAGCAATTCTTTCTACTCCAAAACCAAATGCAAATCCAGAATATTCTTTTGGATCTATATTACAGTTTTTAAGAACATTTGGATGTACCATTCCACAACCTAAAAGTTCAATCCAACCTTCATCTTTACATACTCTACATCCTTTTCCTCCACATACAAAGCACGATACATCTACTTCTGCAGATGGTTCTGTAAATGGAAAATGATGTGGTCTAAAACGTATTTTTGTATTTTCTCCTAAACATTTTTTAGCAAACATTTCTAATGTTCCTTTTAGATCTGACATAGAAATATTTTTGTCTACAACTAATCCTTCTACTTGATGGAATACTGGTGAGTGAGTTGCATCTATTGTATCTGAACGATAAACTGTTCCTGGACATATTATTTTAATTGGTGGTTTTTTATTTTCCATTACTCTTGCTTGAACAGGAGATGTTTGTGTTCTTAAAATAACTTTGTCTGTAATATAAAATGTATCTTGCAAATCTCTTGATGGATGGTCTTCTGGTGCATTTAGTTGATCAAAGTTATAAAAACAAGTTTCTACTTCTGGACCGTCTGCAATTTCATACCCCATTCCTAAAAATATATCTTCTACTTCATTAATAATTTGTGTAATTGGATGACAAGAACCTAAAACTGTTTTTTTACTTGGAATTGTAATATCAATTTTTTCTTTTGCCATTTTTTCTTTTATTTTTTCTTGTTCCAGTTCTTCTTCTTTTTCTTTAATTCTATTTTCAATTGTATCTCTTACTTCATTTACTAAACTTCCAATAATTGGTCTTTCTTCTGAAGATAAATTTCCCATTTGTCTTAAAATAAGAGTTAATTCACCTTTTTTTCCTAAGTACTTTACTTTTAAATCATTTAAATCCTTTATGGTTTGTACATTTTCAATTTCTTCTTTTGCTGTTTTCTTAATCTTATCAATTTGTTCTTTCATCATATCACGTTCCTTTCTTTTACGGATTTTTACAAAGTATAAAATACAAAAAACGAGTAATTTTAATGTCCTATTAGGACGAAATTACTCGTGGTACCACCTAAATTTATTAGCTATGCTAACCTTATTATAGTTATAACGTAACTAACGTCTTTTCCTACTATTATTTCAAAAAAGAACTTCAAAAGTGAAATTTCAAACAAGTACTATCAATAGGCTTCCAGCTAATAACCTATATTCTCTTTCATAGCATTATTCTTGTTTTACTTTGCTTTTTACTCCGTTTTTTATTTTTAATATATTATCACAAATAATAAAAAAACACAAGTGTTTTTTTAAAAAACATTATTTATAGTTACTGATTAATGGTTTTATATTTAATAAATCTACAAAAGCTAGCCATATTTGGTGTAGGGGCGATTTTAATCGCCCGCCACTTCAAAGAACTTGCTTAATAAATATTATGTATAAAAATGTATATAAACTTTTTATAAAATTGTTTTATATCAAAAAAATTATATAGGTCATGCCTAACGTTGGTCTTCGGGCGATTAAAATCGCCCCTACAACTCTGCATGTTAAACTTTCGATTAGTAATAAAACCATTATCTAGCAATATTATATTTCAACTAAAATTAGATCTTCTCCTATACATTTTATGTTTTTCCATGGTATAACAATATCATTTCCACTTGAAAAAAAGTTTAACACTTTACTATTTCCAGGTACTATTATGGAGGTAATTACACCTGTTTCCAAATCTGCTGTTACATCTTGAACATACCCGAAGTCTTTTGCCATCATTTATATTTACAACTTCCTTATGTTTAAAATCCATTCCCTTATTTCCCATATTAAACTACCCCCTTAGCATAATTGTATGCTAAGGGGGCTTGGGCTAATTATATTTTTTTATTTATATATTTTTTTTATTCTATTTATAGCTTCTTTTTCAAGTCTTGATACCTGTGCTTGAGATATTCCTATTTCTTCTGCAACTTCCATTTGGGTTCTTCCATCAAAAAATCTTTTAGTTATTATTATTTTTTCCCTTTCATTTAATTTTTTCATTGCTTGTGCAATAGTTAGGTTTTCTGCCCATCTTTCATCTGTATTTTTTTTATCACTAATTTGATCCATTACGTACATATTTTCTGTTCCATCATTATATACTGGTTCTTGTAGTGATATAGGATCTTGTATTGCATCAAAACTAAATACTATTTCTTCTTTTTCTACACCAATTTCTTTTGCAATTTGTTCAATGGTAGGCTCTTTTCCACTTTCTCTTGTTAATTTTTCTTTTGCTTGAAGAGCTCTATATGCTAAATCACGAATTGATCTACTTACTCTTACCATATTATTATCTCTCAAATACCTTCTAATTTCTCCGTATAATCATAGGAACAGCATATGTGCTAAATTGCACATTTTGTGATAAATCAAAATTATCTATAGATTTTATAAGTCCTACACATCCTATTTGAAACAAATCATCTACATTTTCTCCTCTTGATGAAAACCTTTGTATTACGCTTAATACTAATCTTAAATTTCCCTTTATAAATTCATCTCTTGCATTTTTATCTCCATTTTTTATTTTTATTAATAATTCATTTTTTTCTTCATTTGATAGGGTAGGTAATTTTGATGTGTTAACTCCACAAATTTCTACCTTTCTCATCAAACAAAAAACCTCCTTTTAGAAATACTTTTATAAAATTAGTATTTCCAAAAAAAGGTTTTTTATTCTTATATATTGCTTATCCAGTCTTACTCATAATTTCCTTTTTCATTTTATTTATTATCTTTTTTTCTAACCTAGATATGTAACTTTGCGAAATTCCAAGCATGTCTGCTACTTCTTTTTGTGTTTTTTCTTCTCCTGTTATAAAACCAAAACGTAGTTCCATTATATTTTTTTCTCGATTATTTAATTTTTTCATTGATTCTTTTAACAATTCTTTATCTACTTCATCTTCTAAGTTTCTTGATGTAACATCATTTTCTGTGCCTAATATGTCAGATAATAGCAGCTCATTTCCATCTCCATCTTGGTTTAATGGCTCATCTATGGAAATTTCCCCTTTTATTTTGTTACTTCTTCTTAAATACATTAATATTTCATTTTCTATACATCTTGAGGCATATGTTGCAAGTTTTATATTTTTTTCTGTATTGAATGTATTTACTCCCTTCATTAGCCCAATTGTTCCTATTGAAATTAAGTCTTCTATCCCAATTCCCGTATTTTCAAATTTTTTAGCAATATATACAACTAATCTTAAGTTTCTTTCAACTAATACCTTTCTTGCATCATCATCTTTTTTAGATAATCTATTTAAATATTCTTCCTCCTCTTCTGGTGGAAGTGGCGGTGGTAGTGTTTGGCTTCCTGCTATATAATATATTGGCAAATCTTCTATTTCTTCTTTGCCTATATATTTTGCATAAATTGTATTTATGCTAGATTTTAGCATTTGCAATAAATTCATTTTTCTCACATCCTTGTATTATGTCTAGCCCTATTAGTGCTGTATAACTATTGTTTTTCGTTAACATTTTTTCATAAATTCCAATAATTACTCCATATATAGTCTTTTCTTCGTCTTCAAAATGAATTGTTATTTTATCTGATCTTATACCTACTAACATTCCATTTTCTTTTCCTAAAGAAGTAAAAGGAATAACTTTCATTTTTGTTAAATATTTTTCTGGTAAATTTATTTCCATCCCCATTATTATTTTTGATATATTGTCTAATATATATCTGTCTATTAATTCATTTAAACTATTTTTTTCTACAACTATAACAGGCGATTTTGTTATTGGATCTTTTAATAGATTTCCTGTATCTATCATTGCTTTTACATTTGCCTTTTTTCCTTCTATATCAATTGTAATGTCACAAAACATGTTATTTTTATTTAATCTTTCTTTTACTAATCTAAAACATACATTTATTACAATAAATCCTAATATTCCACCAAGCAATGTTATTTTAAGCGGATAAGTTCCAATGTAAATACCATTTTTCATTAAAATATCTTGTGGTCTTATATAATATAATAAAAAGAATGCACAACCTCCAAACGAAAATGAAGTTAAATAAAATATAATTATTTGCTTTATCATTTTTTTAATTTTTTGTGGTTTAAACGCTATTTGAATCATCGCAATAGATAATAATATTTTTAATATTAGTGTAGAATAGATTTCTAGTGTAGATAAAAAGGACATTACTGCATATATACTTCCTAACAGACTAGATAATAAAATTTTTAAATGATTTCTTTTTGTCTTACTAATAAATGCTGTTGCTACTAGTATAATATAATTCATTATTATATTTTCTAGTAATATTACATCTATATATATAATCATACTCTATTTTAGCATCACCTCTTTCTTTTGTTCTTATTATAAAATTTATTTATTTAAAATACTGTCAAATCTTAGTGGCGAAAAAAAGAAATAATCTACAAAAGTAGATTATTTCTTTTTATTTTTTTTACTTATTTTATTTTTTCGTCATAAATTTATTTATTTAGTCCTTTATTTTTTCTTAAAAATGATGGTACATCTAAATCATTTGAAGAATTAATACTTTCTCCTGATGTTGGAATAGAACTAATTTTTTTGTCCCATGCTTTTGATACTATTTTATCTACACCCATATTTGTCTCTTTTTCAAAACCTGTTGCAATAACAGTAATTATTATTTGATCTTCTATAGTTTCATCAATTACAGCACCAAATATAATATTTGCCTCTGGGTCTACACTTCTTTGTACCAATTCTGCTGCTGTATTTACTTCATGTAATCCTAAATCATTACCTCCAGTAATATTTATTATTACTCCTCTTGCTCCTTCTATAGATGTTTCTAATAATGGGCTTTGTATTGCTTGTTTTGCTGCATCTTCTGCTCTATTTTCTCCTGATGCAATACCAATACCCATATGAGCCATTCCTGTATTTAACATTATAGTTTTTACATCTGCAAAGTCTAAATTTACAAGTCCAGGTACTGCAATTAAATCTGAAATACCTTGTACACCTTGTCTTAATACATCATCTGCCATACGGAAGGCATCTACAATTGATGTTTTTCTATCTATAATTTGTAGTAATTTATCATTTGGTATAACAACTAAAGTATCAACTTTACTTTTTAAGCTTTCAATTCCTCTTTCTGCTTGTGATAATCTTTTTTTACCTTCAAAAGTAAATGGTTTTGTAACAACACCTATTGTTAAAATACCCATTTCTTTTGCAGCAGATGCTACAATTGGTGCAGCTCCTGTTCCTGTTCCTCCACCCATTCCAGCTGTAACAAAAACCATGTCTGCTCCACGAAGTGCTTCTGTAACTTCTGATTTACTTTCTTCTGCTGATTGTGCTCCAATATCTGGATTTGCTCCTGCACCTAGTCCTCTTGTAATTTTTTCACCAATTTGTATTTTAGTTCCAGCCTTTGACATTTGAAGTGCTTGTCTATCTGTGTTTACAGATATAAACTCCACTCCACGTATTCCAGATTCTATCATTCTATTTACAGCATTATTTCCTGCTCCTCCAACACCTATTACCTTAATTGTTGCAGTTCCATCTAACATTCTTTCACTTTCTTCATATTCCATCATTTTTAGTTCCTCCTTAAATATTTTATGTATAGAAAAATTCTTTAATTCTTTCCCATATATTTTTTAATATTCCACTTTCTAATTTAGTATCAATACTACTAGATACAGTTTTTGCAAATGGTCTTGCTGCAATATATCTAACTAATGCATATGCTGTTCTATAGCTTGGCTTTATAGTACTAATTAATCTTCCTGTAGATATTTTAACTGGTATATTTAATATAATTTTACCTGCCACATCGCTTTTGTTAATGTTTGTTATTCCTTGCCCTGTTAGTATTACATTATTAATTCTTGGTTTAAGCGCCTGGTTTGTAATATCTTTATTTACTAGAGCAAATATTTCTTCAATTCTTGCTTCTATAATCTCAATTAATTCTGAACTTTTTATTGGTTTTGTTCTAGATTCTCCCTTATACGTATTTAGTATTATTTCGTTATCATTATCAATAAAGGATTTTAAAGCTAAACCATATTGTCTTTTTAATTTATCTGCTTCCTCTTCAGAAATGTTTAAAACAAGAGCAATGTCATTTGTTACATTATCTCCACCTACTGGTATCGTATTTGTGTAAATAAATTTTTCTCCTTCAAATACACCTATATCTGTATTTCCTGCACCAATATCTAATAGCATAACATTATCATTTAATTCATTTGTATCTAATACCAAGTTTCTTTCAGCTAATGTATTTGGTACCATACCGTCAACTTCGATTCCTGCTTTTTTGAAAATAGATGTTAGCTTTCTTACATATTCTTTATCTGCAAGTAAAATCTCAGCAATTAATGTAAAATTAGCACTAAAACTACCTACTGGATCTTTTGTAATTTTCCCATCATCTAAGATAAATTCAGCTGGTACAATATCTATTAGCACTTTACCTTCAGGAATTTCAATGTCTCGTATTTGCATAATACTTGTACCTACATCTTTTGCTGATATTCCTGCATATTTATCTTTTACTTCTTTTACTACGCTGTTTTGTACAATCGTAATATATTTACCAGGAATTGTTACATAAGCAGAGTTTATCTTTAAATTGGCTTCATCTTCCGCATCTTGAATTGTTTTGGCTATCGCACTTGCAACTTCATCTTCGTCTATAATTTTCCCTTTTTTTATACCACTACATTTTTGTTTTGCCATACAAATAATTTCAATTTGGTTAAAATTATTTACTTCCCCAACAATAGTAGCGACTTTCGAAGTTCCAATATCGACGCCAACAATAATATCACCTATTGCCAAGTTTAACTCCTCCATTTTTACTATTATTTTCGTTCTTTAGAATATTATATTTTAAAAAAAATGTCAATAGTTTTTGTAATATTTTTGTAATATTTTTGCAACTTTTTTGTAATATTTTGTTTTTTCTTAGAACTATCTGTTTTTCGAAAAATTGACATAATTTATTGTTGTGTTTCCTCTTGTTTTTTATTCTTTTTAGTCCATTTTTCAATATAATATCTACGGATAAACCCTAAATTATTAAACATTCTTCCAACAAATACAACAATTGCTGCTAAATATATATCAATATTTAATTTTTCTCCAAGGTATGTTAATAAAATAGATAATATTGCATTAATAAAAAAACCAGATACAAATATTTTTAAATCAAAATTTCCTTTTAAACTAGATGTAATTCCACCAAAAACGGAATCTAAAGCTGCAATAATAGATATTGCTAAATATCCAGAAATTGTATATGGTATAATAGGAAGCACACTTCCTACTAGTACTCCTATTAAACATCCTATTATGATTGCTACTAAAACCATTTTAATTCCCCCTAATTATTATTTATATATTTTAAACTCATTTTGTCTTCGTCTATTTTAGGTTCATATTTTCCAATTACAATATTTTTTTTGTCATCAATATTTACAGTTATTCCATTTGCTTTCATTTGATCAACATATCCATTTTTAATACTTAAAGCACTTTCTAAATGAGATCTATCCCCTATTGCTTTTATTGTATATGGTGATGAAATTTGCCAGCTATTTACTATAATGTATCTTGTACCTAAATTTGCAATATCAGTCATATTAACAACCCTTTGATCATTTATTGATATTGCTTCTGCCCCTGCTCTTTTTAGTTCATTTACAGCTTGCATTAAATCTTCTGCTTCAACTAGCTTTATTTGGTTTCCTTCTACATCTGTTTCTTCTGGATCTTTAATTGTTATCTCTATTCCTTCTCCTTCTACATCAGTTTTACCTAAAATCATATTAGCAGTTTCTAATTCTTTTTCTACTAATTCTGTTGCTTCTTGATTAGATTTCTTTTTTTCTTCATATTCTTTAATTTTACTACTTGTATCTTCTAATTTACTGCTTACCTCTTCATATTTTGTTTTCCACTGGCTTAGTGCCTCTTTTAGCTGTTCTTCTTGCATTTGTTCTATTCCACTAATATCTGTTTTTTCTATTGTTCTAAATTGAATAAAAATTACAAAAAATAATACAAAACAAACTATTCCTAGCGTGATTGCCATTACTTTGCTTTCCTTTTTCATTTTATGCTTCCTTTCTATAGCATTACTCTGCTATTTTCATATACTTTGAATCAATTATTCCATTATATTTTGGAATTTTAATATTTTCTGTTTTTTTAACTTCTGCCTTTATTCCATAATCTTGCAAATATTTTATAAATCCACCATTTCTATTTATTGCTCCATATAGCATTTCAGGATTTCCTATTGCAAGTACAGTAAATGGTGTTCCAATTTTATTTCCATCAATTAAAATAACATTTCCATCACAAGAGATAAAACTTGTACTTATCATTCTTTGATTATTTATTGATATTGCTTCTGCTCCTGCATTTTTTAGCTCATTTACTATCATTATTAAATCTTCTTGATGAATTAAATCTTTACCGTCTTCTAAATTTATTGTAATTCCATTTCCTGTAACTTCAGTAATTCCTAATAAAATATTTGCCTCACTTAAGCTTTTTTCCATATCTTTTGCATTTTCATCATTTTGAACAGCACTTTGTCTTAAACTTTCTAATTGTTTTTCTGCTTTTGTTAAATTTTCATATGTTACATCATATTTTTCCTTCCACTTTAATACCTGATCTCTTAGTCCATTTTCTGCTCTTGCTTGTCCAACTGTTTCTGTTGCTTTATTTACAGTATTTACTTGTAAAACAATTCCAAGCGTTAATAAAAAACACATAAATCCTAATGTTATAGCAACTTGCATTTTCTTATTCATCCATCTACGCCCCTTTTTAATTTATTTTTTCTCTAAAAAAGCCTGCTCTATCATTTTTTAAATATTGTTCATTTAAGAAAATTTCACCTGCAACACCTTTTTCACTTTGCAAATATCCCTTTAAATAAGATATTTTCATATTCATATCAGATAAAGTACCTAAATATACTACTTTTGATTCTGTTTCTAAATATAAAGTATAATTACTAGTATCACTTACATCTATCTTTGTTATAAATTCTGTTATTTGATTACTATTTGCTATTTCCATAATGTTTAAAACAACCTGTAATTTATCTAAATCTTCTTCTAGTAACTGTTTTCCTTCTGTAATATCTTCTTCTTTACTTGTAAATCCTGTAATAATTGGAAGATATATGTTTTCTGTATTCTTTTCTAAAATATAACCTTGATTATTAATATAAGCATATGTACCATCTAATTGCATTAAAAAGGTTGCTTTTCTTTCTTTTATCTCTATTTCTATTTTATCTGGCAATATTCTATATACTTGTACATTTTCAATATATGGGTTTTGGCATATTTTTTCTTTAATTTTATTTTTAGAATATTTATATATATTTTCTCCTTCTTGTACTTGAGATAAATAAATAATTTCTTCTTGACTTATTTTTTCATTTCCACTAACTTTTATTTCCTTTATATTAAATATAGGTGATGTAATAAAAAATATAAGTACTGTAAGTAAAATGCCAAACAATATAATCCATTTTATAATTTTCATAACTATTTTTTTTGTTTTACTATTCTTTTTTGGGGCAGCTTTTTCTACTGCCCTTTTTTTATTTTTATTATTCATCCCGAATTATATTTTCTTTACTTAAATTAATTTTTGTATTTTTCTTTTGCTTTTTTTTCTTTGCCATCTATTCACCTTCTTTTATAACTATTTTTGCGCCCAAATCATTTAGTTTCTGATCTAAATTTTCATATCCTCTTAATATATATCCTATATTTTCTACTTTTGTTTTTCCTCTAGCCACAAGTCCTGCTAAAATAAGTGCTGCTCCCCCTCTTAAATCGGTAGCACTAACTGTAGCATTAGACAGCCTTTTTCCTCCTTTTATAACTGCTGTTCTACCTTCTATTGTTATTTTTGCTCCCATTCTTTTAAGTTCAGACATATATTTAAATCTACTTTCAAATATATTTTCAGTTATAATGGAGGTACCTTTTGCAAAGCAAAGCATTGCAGAAAATACAGATTGCATATCTGTTGGAAAACCTGGATATGGCATTGTTTTAATATCTACTGCTTTCAATTTTTTTGGTGCTTCTAATATAATAGATGTATCTTTTATTTCTATTTTGCAACCTGTTTCTTCCAATTTATGAAGTACAGGTGCTAAATGGTCTGGTTTTACATCTTTCAAAAACATTTTTCCACCAGTTGCAGCACACATACAAAGTAATGTTCCAGCTTCAATTCTATCTGGCATAATTTTGTAACTAACATCTTTTAGTCTTTTTACTCCTTGTACTTTTATAATATTAGTACCTGCTCCTGTTACTTTTGCACCCATTCTATTTAAAAACTTTTGCAAATCTACTATTTCTGGTTCCATAGCTGCATTTTTAATAACTGTTTCTCCATCAGCAAATATTGCAGCTAAAATGCTATTTTCCGTTGCTCCAACACTTGGAAAATCAAGTTGTATCTCTGCAGAAGTTATTTTATCACTTTGGCAATGAATAAATCCTGCTTCTTCTTCAATATTTACTCCTAATTTTTCAAATGCTTTTAAATGTAAATCAATTGGTCTTGAACCAATATCACAACCACCTGGATAAGAAAATGTAGCCTTTTGAAACCTTGCAATAAGTGCTCCTGCAATAATTACAGATGAACGCATTTGTCTCATTAAATCTTCTGGTATTTCCCATCTTTTTATATTTTTTGAGTCAATTATTATTTTACCACTATTATGCTTAATTTTGCAACCCAATTTCTTTAATATTTCTAACATTTTTTGTGTATCATGAATATTAGGTACATTATATAGTTTCGTAACACCACCATTTAGAATACTTGCAGCAATAATTGGTAAAGATGCATTTTTAGAACCTGAAACATAGCTTTCCCCTTCTAGCTTTCTGCCTCCTTCTATTATGTAGCTTTTCATAAAAAATTCACCTTCCTTTATGTAGTATATTTTATGTTCTACATAAAATAAAGGTGAATATGTGTATTTTAATTTAACCTTTTTTTATTATTTGATTTTAATTCTTTATTTTTATCTTTTACATTTTTTCTAGTATATAATCTCTTTTCATCTTCACTTAATTGTTCATATTCTTGTCTTGTTAATTCTTGTTTTCTAGTTTGTACTGCAAAGTAGGTTTGTGCTAATGCTATTGCCTTTTTTCTACTATCTCCATTTTGTGCAATTAAGTAACATGCATACCTCGTTAATTTTATATCTCCTATATCTTTATTTGTAGCTCCTGCTTTTACGATTTTGCCAACGTCGGCAAAATGGTCATAAACACTAACATTACTGTTTTTACAAGCTTCTTTTGCTCTTTCAATTACTTGTTCAAAGCGTCTCCATTGTTTATACTCTAATACAATCATTAGTTCTCTAGCATACCAAAATTC
>CANRMR010000014.1 GCA_947631785.1 uncultured Clostridia bacterium
CGTAAACAATGTAGGGGCGATTTTAATCGCCCGCAAATTACAAAAAAATACCATAACAAATGTAGGGGCAGACGCCTCTGTCCGCCCAAATGCTACAAAGGCATACAATAAACGTAGGGGCACGGGGCACCGTGCCCAATCTACAAAGACAAATCAAAAAATCGTAGGGGTTGGTCTTGACCAACCCGCAGCAATCACATTGGTAGCCCTTGTCATCACAATAATTATCCTAATAATCCTAGCAGGAGTAAGCCTAAATCTAGCACTAGGACAAAACGGAATATTTACAAAAAGTAAACAAGCAGTAGACAAATACAAAGACGAAGCACAAAAAGAACAAGAACAATTAGATAATATATATGATAACTTAAAAGGACCATTAAAAACAGACGGAAGTTATAATGAAGAAAAAGGAGTAAATACGCCAGTAATAAAAAATTCAAATGAAAATACAAAAATGGAACTTGTAAGATATGATAAAGAAAAAAAAGAATGGGTAACAGATACAAACAATTCAAGCTACAATTATGTAGCAGGAACAGGAAATGATGATAACACATCAAGCCACTGGGCAAATGCAAAAGTAACGATAGATGGTGTAGAAAGCTTTTTTGTATGGATTCCAAGATTTGCATACAAAATAACGCCAAAACAAAGTGGACAAATAGCTGGAACAATAGACGTAGTATTCTTAAAAGGGACAACAGACACATATATAGATGAAAATGGCGAAGAAAAAGAAGCAAAAAGAGCAACAGATGATGATATAGGTAATGGAGTATATGGAGTATATTCAGAAGACTATATAGTACATCCAGCCTTTACAAAAACACAAAAAGAAGATGGAACATTAACATACGACAATGGAGAATGGAGCGAAGAACTAGCAGGATTATGGATCGGAAAATACGAAACAAGCCATACAGGATGCACAACAGATGTATCAACAGGGCAAAGTAATATAGAAGGTAAACCGATAACAATAATACCAAATGTTACAAGTTGGAGAAATCAAACAATAGGAGAATTTTACACAGCAGCACGAGACTATTCAACAAACTTAAATAGTCATATGTTAAAAAATAGTGAATGGGGAGCAGTAGCATACTTAACACATAGTAAATATGGAAGAAATGGACATGAAATAACAAGAAACAATAATAGTAATTATATAACAGGAATAGGTAGTGGAAGTACAAGTGTATTAAGTACAGATGCAACAACAAACACATATGATACAGCAAATGGAATGACAGCAAGTAGTACAGGAAATGAATATGGAATATATGACTTAAGAGGAGGAGCATATGAATACGTAGCAGCATACTATAATGGTAGTACAAGTAGTAATTTAACAAATAATGGAAGCTCATTTGCAAAGCAAAATGGAACAAGTGATGCATATTCAACAGCATACGAAGGTGCAAACATAGAATCAGGCTACAAAAAAGGAGATGCAACTTACGAAACAAGTGGTTGGAATTCTGATAACGCTAACTTTGTTAATTCGCACAACACTTTCTTCACACGTGGGGGCTACTATTACTATGGATCGAATTCTGGTGTGTTCTACTATAACGGCAACTATGGCAATGCTTACAGCAGCGGATCGTTTCGTGTGTGTCTTGCCGTAATGTGAAATCCAGGCGCCGCGAGAGACTATAAATGACTGTAAATATGAGACTGTAAATATTTTTGTGTAATTTCAATACAGAGACTGTAATATTTTTGTGTAATTTAAATAAACAAAAGTATATTCTAGTATTAACTGTTAAAGTTTTTATAAAGAATATACTTTTTTCATAGTTATAATTTGACGAAAAAGTATTGAAAATTTGTAAATTTTATGTTAAAGTAAATACAATATAAATTGTATTATACAAAAGCTTATAAAATTGGGTATGTAATTTTTGCATACCTGTTTCGTAGTTCTTCTAAAACATATAAGCAAAAGAAATATAAAATTTAAAATATTAATAAGGTTATAAATTAAATACAAAGTGTTAAAAATCGAAAGGAGAAATTTATATGTTAGATAAAAAATACAATGCAGAAGAAAAAGAAAAAAAATGGCTTGATTATTGGAAAGACAACAAAGTTTATGAATTTAAAAGAAATGGAAAAGAAGTATATTCAATAGATACTCCACCACCAACGGTTAATGGAAAAATACATATTGGACACATATTTTCATATACTCAAACAGAAATGCTTGCAAGATATAAAAGATTAAGAGGATATAACATATTTTATCCATTCGGATTTGATGATAATGGACTTCCTAGTGAAAGATTAGTAGAAAAAGAGCAAGGAAAAAGAGCACATGAAATAGGAAGAGAAAAATTTTCAAAGCTTTGTTATGAAACTACAAATAAATATGAAGCAGATTTTCAAGAACTATTTAGTAAAATGGGTGTTAGTACAGATTGGGATATTCACTATAAAACAGTTGCACCATCTACTATTAAAATAAGCCAAGCATCTTTTTTAGACTTAGTTGAAAAAGGGCATTGTTATCATAAAGAAAGTCCAGCATTATGGTGTAATGAATGTTTAACATCAATTGCACAAGCAGAACTAGAAACAAAAACTATTAAAACAACATTTAACTATATTAACTTTGAAACAGTTGAAGATGGTGAAAAATTTACAATTGCTACAACTAGACCAGAATTATTACCAGCAATTGTTTGCGTATTTGTAAATCCAAAAGATGAAAAACATAAAAACTTAATAGGAAAAACTGCTAAAATTCCAGTAATAGATGCTGTAGTTCCAATAATGGCAGACGAAAAAGTTGCAATAGATAAAGGTACAGGTGTTGTTATGTGCTGTACTTTTGGAGATCAAACAGATATTGAATGGTGGAAAAAATATAATTTACCACTAAAGTACATATTCACAGATAATGGAAGAATAATAGATTCAGTTCCAAAATATGGTGGACTTAAAATAAAAGAAGCAAGAAAACAAATAATAGAAGACTTGCAAGAAGGTGGATATGTAGTTAAAATAGAAGAATTAGAACACGAAGTTCAAACACATGAAAGATGCGGAAAAGAAGTTGAATATGCAGTAATGAAACAGTGGTTTATAGACATTATGAGCCATAAAGAAGACTTCATTAAAATTGGTAATGAAATTAAATGGCATCCAGCATATATGCATGCAAGATATGATGAATGGGTTAATAATATTGCATGGGATTGGTGTATATCAAGACAAAGATATTTTGGTGTTCCATTTCCTGTTTGGTATTGCAAAGAATGTGGAGAGCCAATATTTGCAAGAAAAGAAGATTTACCAGTAAATCCTTTGGTAGATAAGCCAAAAGTAGATAAATGTCCACATTGCAATTCAAATGAATTTGTTCCAGATACAGATATAATGGACACTTGGGCAACATCATCAGTTACACCACTTATAAACATGAGATATGGTGAAAAAGATAATTTTGAAGATATATTAAAGCCTATGAGTTTAAGAACAAATGCAAGTGAAATTATAAGAACATGGGATTTTTATACAATAGTTAAGAGCTTTTATCATTTTGGACAAAGACCTTGGAATAATGTAATGATTTCAGGTTTTGTTATGGCAAGTAAAGGGGAAAAAATAAGTAAAAGCAAGCAAAATAGTAAACATGAGCCAATGGATTTAATAAAACAATATTCAGCTGATGTAATTAGATATTGGGCAGGAACAGGAAGACTTGGAACAGACATTGTATTTAGTGAAGAAACACTTCTTCGTGGTAAAAAATTAATAAACAAAATATGGAATGTTTCAAAATTTATTGAAATGCATCTTACAGACTATGAAGATAAAGAATTTACTAATTTTGAATATATAGATAAATGGATACTTGCTCGTTTTATAGAAATGGAAAAGCAATTTATTGATTATCTTGAAGAATACGAAGTTGGACTTGCGCTAAATATACTTGAAAAATTTTTCTGGGAATTTTGTGACAATTATATTGAGATTGTAAAACATAGACTATATAGACCAGAAGAATTTGGGGAAGTTCCAAGATATAGTGGACAAAAAACAGTATACATGCTATTATACAAACTACTTCAAGACTTTAGTATATTTTTCCCATTTATAACAGAAGAAATATTCCAAGAATTATATCATAGCAACATATCTATTCATACAACTACCATAAAACCTTTAACATATAATTTTAATAAAGAAATGGAACAAGCAGATAAAATAATAGAAATTATAAGTCAAGCAAGAGGAGCAAAAACAAATAATAATGTATCTTTAAAAACACCAATTAAAAAATTATCTATTGGGCTTGACAGCAAACTAAAAGATGCAATTGATAAATCAGCAAAAGATTTTAAAGCAACATTATTTATAGAAAATATTGAAACAAAACAAATAGAAAAAGATTATGAAATTTATAATATTGAATTAGATATTCAAGATAAAAAAGAATAAATATAATGGGGGCAAAAAAATAATATGAAAATTTTAACTGTAGGAGATATAGTAGGGGAGGAAGGCTTAAAAAAGTTAAAAGAAGTATTGCCAAATCTTAAGAAAAAAGAAAATATTGATTTTGTAATTACAAATGGAGAAAATGTAGCAGGTGGTATGGGAATTACAAAGAAAGACTTTGATGTAATCTTAAATGCTGGAACAGATGTAGTAACAATGGGAAATCATACTTGGGGTAAAAAGGATGTATTTAATTTTATAGACCACGAAAAACTAATTAGACCATTAAATTACCCAAAAGGTGTATTTCGGAAAAGGATATGGAATATATGTATGCAATAATAAAAAAATAGCAGTAATAAACCTTTTAGGAAGAACTGATATGAATGTACTTACAGAAAATCCATTTATAATAGTAGATGAATTAATAAAAAAGATAAAAAATGAAGCAAATATTATTGTTGTAGATTTCCATGCAGAAGCAACAGCAGAAAAAGTAGCAATGGGTAATTTCCTAGATGGTAAGGCAAATATTGTATTTGGTACACATACACATGTACTGACTGCAGATGAAAGAATTTTGCCAAAAGGCACGGCTTACATTACAGATATTGGTATGACAGGACCAATAAATTCTGTTATTGGAATGGATATTAAAGCATCATTAAAAAGATTTGTAACAACACTTCCAGAAAAATATAAAATAGCTGAAGGTAAGTGCATGTTAACAGGTTGTATTTTTGATATAAATGAAGAAGATTGTCGAATAAAAGAAATTCATAGAATAAATATTCAATAAAGTAAGAAAAATAGCTAAAAAGAAAGATGAAAAATTAGAAAAAATTTCCAAAAGTACTAGACAATTTTTTCCAAATGTATTATAAATATATTTGTTAAAAGTTGAAACAAAAAATAAATTATTAGGAGGCAAAAAAATGGAAGTTTTAAAAATTTCATCAAAATCAAATCCAAATTCCGTAGCAGGTGCAATTGCAGGAATGGTAAAGGAGAACAATCAAGCAGAAATGCAAGCAATTGGAGCAGGAGCATTAAACCAAGCGATTAAGGCAGTAGCAATAGCAAGAGGTTTTGTTGCACCATCAGGAGTAGACCTTGTTTGTGTACCAGCTTTTGCGGAAGTTGAAGTAGAAGGTGAAGACAGAACAGGAATTAAAATTCTTGTAGAGTCAAGAAAATAAAAAATGGATAAATAATATATAAAGGGGCTAATTATAAGAGTATAATACATATTCTTAAACATTAGTCTCTTTTTTATATAATAGGAAAGTTCTACTTTCCTATTATATAAAGAATATAACATTGCACAGAAAATTTACTTTGTAAATTTTCGCGTCAACAAATCTTTACGCTTCTTTGAGACCTTGAATTTAAATAGCAAAATTTAAGATGTAGAGAAAAGGTCTCGCGAAGCGAGATTTGTTCTTAAATAAAAAAATTATTAAATATGCTTGATAAAAAAAGTAAAATAATATATGATATGAAAAGAGGTGAAATAGTGAAAGAAAACTTTTTTAAATATATATTTGTTTTAGTTATAATTGTTTTGGTTGGATATTGTATCTATACAGTATATAAAGAAAATAATAAACCAAAAGAAGTAGAAATTGTAGAGCAAGAAATAAATCCAACAATTCTTTCAGATTTGCGACTTGCAATATCAAATTTTGATACACTAAATCCAATATTAAGTAATAATCAAAATGTACAAGATATATCTAGACTTATTTATGAACCACTAGTAAATATAACAAATGATTACAAAATAGAACTATGCTTAGCTAAAGAATATACAAAAATAAACAATACAACTTATTTAATTAAAATAAGAGATGATGTATTATGGCAAGATGGAAAAAAACTTACAGCTGAAGATGTGAGGTTTACAATAGATAGACTTAAAGATTCACCTACAATATATTCCCTAAATGTAGCAAGGGTATCAGAAGTAGAAGTAATAGATGACACAACCTTGCGTATTAATTTATTTGAAGAAGTACCATTTTTTGAATATAATTTAATATTTCCTATAATGTCTAATAGCTATTATTTAGGAGAAGATTTTGTAAATACTGCTAAAAATAATACTCCAGTGGGAACAGGTAAATATAAAATATCGGAAGTCACAGATAAAAAAATTGTACTAAAACAAAATCAAAATTGGTGGAATATAAATAACGAAGAATGTAAGATAGATACTATTACATTAAATTTATACAATTCTATGGGTGAAGTATATAACGATTTTAAATTAGGAAGTTTAGATTTAATTACTACAAATAGCTTAAACTATCAAGATTATATTGGAACAATTGGATATAACAAAAAAGAATATAAGCAAAGACAATATGATTTTATAGCATTAAACTGTACAAGTAATCTTTTAGCAAAAAAAGAAGTAAGACAAGCAATTAGTTATGCAATAGACAGAAATAATATTAATTCTGCAATATATCAAAATCAATATTATGTAACCAACTTTCCACTAGATTATGGAAGCTATCTATATAATGCTGAAGGGATAGAAACAATATATGATCCAAACAAAGCATCACAAGTATTAGAAGAAGCAGGATGGCAATATAAAAATAATCAGTGGCAAAAGCAAGAAAATTACAGAACAATTCGCCTGAAAATTAATTTAGTAGTAAATAGCAGTAATCAAACCAGAATGCAAGTTGCACAAAATATTGTAGAACAATTAAAAAATGTAGGAATACAAGTAACAATTGTAAAAGCAAGTGATGATCAATATCAAAAATATTTAGAAAATAAAAATTATGATATGATTTTAACAGGAAAGATAATATCACAAAATCCAGATTTAACAGCATATTTTGGAGCAAATAATTTAGCAAATTATTCAAATGAAGAAATAAATACTGTTATGAGAGATATATCAAATATTACAAAAGACGAAAATTTATTAAAAGAAAAATACCGTAGATTAGTAGAAATAAATAACAGTGAAATACTTTATATCAGTTTATATAATAATAAAGGAACCGTTATTTATAGTAGTAACTTAATGGGAAATATAAATCCTAATTTTTATAATATTTTTTATAATATTTCATCATGGTATAGACAATATTAAATTTGAAAAAAAGACTTGACAAATTTTTTATTTTAGATATAATAAGTACAAACATATGTTTAATAATAGGAGGAAAATTATGAGTAGTGAAAATTCAGAAAAAAGAAAAGCACTAGAGGTAGCATTAAGCCAAATAGAAAAACAATTTGGAAAAGGTTCTGTTATGAAACTTGGAGAATTTCAAGCAATGAACGTAGAAGCAATTCCAACAGGGGCATTAGGGTTAGATATTGCACTTGGAATTGGTGGAGTACCAAGAGGTAGAATAATCGAAATATTTGGACCAGAATCATCTGGTAAAACAACACTTGCTTTGCATGTTATTGCAGAAGCACAAAAAGCAAATGGAGAAGCAGCATTTATAGATGCAGAACATGCATTAGACCCTGTATATGCAAAGCATTTAGGTGTAGATATAGATAATTTAATAGTATCTCAACCAGATACAGGAGAACAAGCATTAGAAATTACAGAAAGTTTAATTAGAAGCGGAGCATTAGATGTAATTGTTGTAGACTCTGTTGCAGCATTAGTTCCAAAAGCAGAAATTGATGGGGATATGGGAGACAGCCACATAGGACTTCAAGCAAGATTAATGTCACAAGCTTTAAGAAAATTAGCAGGTGCAATAAATAAATCTAAAACAGTACTTATATTTATAAATCAATTAAGAGAAAAAGTAGGAATTATGTTTGGAAATCCAGAAACAACACCAGGAGGAAGGGCATTAAAGTTCTATTCTTCAGTCAGACTAGATATAAGAAAAATAGAAAACATTAAACAAGATGGAGAAGTAGTTGGAAACCGTGCAAGAGTAAAAGTAGTTAAAAATAAGGTAGCTCCTCCATTTAGAGAAGCAGAGTTTGATATTGTATATGGAAAAGGAATATCAAAAGAAGGAAATATACTAGATATGGGAGTTAACTTAGATATAATAGAAAAAAGCGGTTCTTGGTTTAGCTATAATGGTGAAAGAATAGGTCAAGGTAGAGAAAATGTAAAAAAATATTTAAAAGAAAATCCAGAAGTTATGCAAGAAGTAGAGCAAAAAATAAGGGACAACTTTGCACAAGCATTTGAAAAAAGCTTGTTAGATGAAGAAGAGCAAGAAGAAAGTGAAGATATGCAAGACGAAGAATAAATAAGAAGGTAATAAAATGTATACAATTGAAGAATTTGATAAACAAAAAACAAAAGTAATGAATTATATTTTATATAAAAAAAGAACTGAGCAAGAAACAATAGCAAAATTTGAAAATGTAATAGAACAGGAATTATTAGATGATATTATTGAATATGTAAAACAAGCTGGATATTTAAATGATAAAATATACATAGAAAAAGCAATAAATGAATACATAAATCTAAAAAATCTATCTATTAAGGAAATAAAATATAAGTTAATAGCAAAAGGAATTTCTAAAAATGACCTTGAAGATTACATTCAAGAAAACGAAGAAAAACTAATAGAATATGAAATACAATCAGCTTATAACATTTTAATTAAAAAATCTCAAATGGAAGAAGATATGCAAATACAATATTTACAAAAAAAAGGATACAGTTTTGAAAATATAAAAAAAGCTATAGAAAAAATAGGGAAAGAGGAATAAAATAAAATGCCAAATGTATTTACATTAGAAACAAATAAATATGCAATAAAAATAGAAAATTTTGAAGGACCATTAGATTTACTATGTCATCTAATTGATAAAAACAAAATGGACATATATGATATTAAAATTAGTGAAATTGCAGATCAATATATAGAATATATAAATGAAATGGAAAAAATGAATTTAGAAATAACTAGTGAATTTTTAATTATGGCATCGACTCTTCTTTATATTAAATCAAAAAGCCTTCTTCCATCACAAAAAGAAGATGAAGAAGAATTAACTGAAGAGCAATTATTAGAAAGAATTGTAGAATACAAAAAATATAAAGAAATAACAAAAAAGCTAAGAGAAAGCTTTGAAATTTATTCAAAAAGAATGTATCATTTTCAGGAAAATATTCCGCTTCCAAAGCAAAAAATAGAAAAAAATTATACACCAGATGTAATACCATGTTTATATGAAAACTTAGTAGAAAGAAACAATCAAAAAATAAATCAAAATGCAAAAAATATAGAAAAAATTGCTATTTCAGAAAGTTATACAGTTGGAAGTAAAGTAAAGGAAATGTTTAAAGAGCTTATGAAAAAGCCAAGATTTGTATTTAACAAATTGTATACAATTTCAAAATGTAACAAACAAGAAGTAGTAACTGCATTTACTGGATTGCTTGAATTATCAAGAAGAAGTAAAGTATCAACAAATCAAGAAAAATTATTTGGGGACATTACAGTAGAAAAAAGAAAAAAAATATCATAAGTATAAATTACTAAAAAATGGAAAAACTAATACTATAACAAACGGAAGAAGGTTTGGTTATGGGATTAGTTTTTTTTATTTTAATACTATTTATTATAAGTATCATTTTTGCACTAACTGGTACAATTAAATATAAAATAGAAAAACTATATATATCTAATTGTAATAAAGATAGAAAGTTAGAAAAAAAATTCACATCTTACTTAGAATTTTATTTGTTTTCAAAAGTTAAAATTTTAAAAATAAAAATAAATCAAGATAAATTAAAGAACAGTAAAATAAAAGAAAAAATAAAAAATATAAATATGGAAAAATTTAAGCAAGATAAAAATATAAGAAAAGAAGGTTTAAAATTAATAAAAAAATTAAATATAAACCTAGAAAAATTTAAGCTAAAAATTAATATAGGTACAGAAAATGTATTAATATCTAGTTTTGCAGTTGCAATA
Source organism: uncultured Clostridia bacterium (assembly GCA_947631785.1). Lineage (GTDB taxonomy): Bacteria > Bacillota > Clostridia > TANB77 > CAG-508 > CANRMR01. The sequence continues at coordinate 10,392 of CANRMR010000014.1, forward strand.
GCTTCTACAATTATACCGTTATTTTTATCAAAATATGTTAAAAAATATAGCAAAGAAAATTATTATTTTAACTTAAAACCAATATATGCAGGAGAAAATATAATAAAAATGGAATTTAATGGTATAGTAAGTGTCAAAATGGTACATATTATTTATATAATATATGTTTATTTAAAGAAAACAAATAAAAAAGGAGAGTGTAAAAAAGATGAACGAACATCCAATAGAAGGTCTTATGGTTACAGCTATGAATAGCATTAAAGATATGATAGATGTAAATACAATTGTAGGAGAACCTATCAATACAGAAAATGTTGTAATTATACCAATATCGAAAGTTACATTTGGATTTGCAGCAGGAGGAAGTGAATTTAAAGGAGAGACAATTGATGAATACACCAAAAAAGAAAAAGAAGAAGAAATACAATACAGGTTGCCATTTGGTGGAGGAAGTGGGGCAGGAGTAAACATTAATCCAATTGCATTTTTAGTAGTACAAGATAATCATGTAAAACTACTTCCTGTAAATCATTCATCATGTATAGATAAACTTTTAGACTATATGCCAGAGGTAATGGAAAAAGCAAATCAAATGTTATGTCAATGTATTCAAAAGAAAAAAGGAGAAAATCAAGACAATAGTGAAAATAAAAACGAAGATAAAACAAATAAAAAAGAAAAAGACAAAAAAGAACAAGAACATAAAAAGCCAGAAGAAATTGATGTAACAATAAAAACAAAGCAACCAAAAAAGAAGGAAATGCCAAATATAATAACAACATATGAGTTTGATACATCAAAACAAGAAGATGCAGATAAAGACATTCCAGTAATAGAGTACGAAAACTTTGATGAAGAAGAAATAGATGAAGATGAATAAAAATATAGACAACAATTAAATACTTCACATAAACACTTGCAAAAACTAAAATCATATATTATAATATTACCAAATAATTATGTTAGGAGGAAAATTTATGATTATAAATTTACCTAATGATTTTGCTTATGAAGCACAAGGAACAAGTGGATATGGATATGCATATGTAGATAAGGAGCGGAAGAAACTTATACTTAAAGGAAATATTAGTTATTCTAGGGTAATTACAAAGTTAATGTATGATTTAAATGAACATGAAATATGTCCATACTGTGGCTGCAGATTAAGTAAAGCTACAACTACATTAGATCATTGTATTCCCGTAGACAGAGGTGGACCTACTATCCCAGAGAATTTAATTATTTGCTGTTCAAATTGCAACGAAGAAAAAGGTAACATGAATAAGGAGGAATATTTATTTTATCGTACTTTAAAAACAAACAGTGAAAAAATAGAGTACAAAAAAATTTTAGAAAAGTTTTGTACAAAAACAAAGATGCAAAAAGGATGTGATATTCCTAACGAATGGACAATAGATCCAAAAGAAATAGATATTTTTGTTTCTATAAATTTTCGGGAGAATATAAAAAGAAGTAAAAAGTACCAAAAAGTAAAGAAAAACTATAAAAAGTATGGAAAATTGATATATCCAGTTATTTCAGACGAAAATGGTATTTTACTAGATGGTTTTTATTCACTTATGTATTCTAAGGAAAATAACATTTCGGATATTACAATTGTCAAACTAGACAATGTCGAAAGAAGATGCTAAGTAAGAAAGAAGAGAACCTAAGTTTTAGGTTCTTTTCTTTGTGCAATAGAAATAATTTGCTTGCATTTTAAAACTAATTATTATATAATTCAAATAGTTTATTAAGGTTAAGAAGGAAGGAGTTTTATTATGGGTTTAAATGTTAAAGCAAAACTTGTTATAAAAGAACAATTAAAACCAGATATTTTTAAATTTGGAATATCTGCAAAAGAAATTGCGAATATTGCAAAACCTGGACAATTCTTAGAAATAAGAGTTACAGATAATATAGTTCCATTTTTAAGAAGACCAATTAGTATATACAATGTTGATAAACAAAATGGCATTGTTGAGTTTATTTTTCAAGTAAAAGGTAATGGAACAAAAATATTATCAAGCAAAAATATTGGTGATGAAATTGATATAGTAGGTCCTCTAGGAAACGGAACTTTTAATATATACGAAAACAAAAAAATTGCAATTTTAGGTGGAGGAATAGGTGTATTTCCATTACATGAACTTGCTAAAAACCTAAAAGATAAATCAGAAGTTAATGTCTATTTAGGATTTAAAAATAAAGATGCAGTTGTTTTAGAAGATGAATTTAAAAAAGTTTCAGACAAATTTGTAATTACAACTGACGATGGAAGCTATGGAATTAAAGGATTTGCAATAAATGAGCTAGAAAAGGATATAGAAGAGAAAAAAATAGAGTATATATATGCATGTGGACCACTTCCAATGTTAAAAGCAATAAGAAACTTAAGCATAGAAAAAAATATACCATGTCAAATTTCCTTAGAAGAGAAAATGGCATGCGGACTAGGAGTATGCTTAGGATGTGCAGTAAAAAAAGCAAATACTGAAAATGATAAAACAGAATATACTTATGTTTGTAGAAATGGACCAGTATTTAATGCAAAATCTGTTGAAATATAAAAATTAGGAGGTATATGTATGAAAACAGAAATTAATTTTGCAGGAATTAAAATGAAAAATCCAATAACTGTTGCTTCAGGAACATTTGGATATGGAAGTGAATATAGTAATTTTATCGACTTAAACAAATTAGGTGCTATTATAACAAAAGGAGTATCATATGTGCCAAAAACTGGAAACAAATCACCTAGAGTTTGTGAAACTCCAGCTGGGATGATTAATTCTATAGGATTAGAAAATCCAGGAATTGATTATTTTATAGATAATGCTATGCCATTTCTTAGTAAGTACGATACAGCAGTTATAGTAAATGCATTTGGAGGAGCGGGTGGAACAGTAAAAGACTATGTAAATGTATGTGAAGTTTTAAACAAATTAGATATAGATGGAGTAGAGTTAAATTTATCATGTCCAAATGTATCATCACGGATGTATGGCATATGGAACAACATATGATGGAGTAAAAGAAATTACAACAGCTTGCAGAAAAGTACTAACAAACAAACCTCTTATTGTAAAACTTACACCAAATGTAACAGATATAACAATTCCAGCAAAAGCAGCAAAAGATGCTGGAGCAGATGCAGTTTCATTAATTAATACATTTACAGCCATGGTTATTGATACAAATACAAGAAAACCAGTACTTGGGAATAATACAGGTGGACTTTCAGGACCTGCAATAAGACCAATTGCAGTACGTATGGTATATCAAGTAGCTAAAGCTGTTGATATTCCAATTTTAGGTCTTGGTGGTATTGTAACAGGAAATGATGCAATAGAATTTATGTTAGCTGGAGCTACAGCTGTGTCAATTGGATCAGGTAATTTTTATAATCCAAATACAAGTATCAATGTAATAAATGAAGTAGAAGAATATATGACAAAACATAATATAGACGATATAAATAGTATTATAGGTGCTGTTGAGATGAACTAAAAATAAAAAGAAAGGAGAAAATAATGTTAAAGCTGAAAAACATTACAAAAACATACATAAGTGGAAGTGAAAAAGTAGAAGCATTAAAAGGAATAGATATTGAATTTAGAAAATCAGAATTTGTTTCCATTTTAGGTCAAAGTGGTTGTGGAAAAACCACTTTATTAAATATTATTGGAGGATTAGATAGATATACAACAGGTGATTTAATAATAAATGGTAAATCTACAAAAGACTTTAAAGATAGAGATTGGGATGCATACAGAAACTATGCTGTTGGTTTTGTATTTCAAAGTTATAATCTAATTAGCCATCAAACTGTACTAGCTAACGTAGAACTAGCCCTTACAATATCTGGAGTATCTAGAAAACAAAGAAGACAAAGAGCAATAAAGGCATTAGAAGAAGTGGGATTAAAAGAACAAATACATAAAAAACCAAATGAATTATCAGGTGGGCAAATGCAAAGGGTTGCAATAGCAAGAGCATTAGTTAATGACCCAGATATTATACTTGCAGATGAGCCAACAGGTGCATTAGATACAAAAACAAGTGTCCAAGTTATGGAGATTTTAAAGAAAATTTCAAAAAATAAGCTAATTGTTATGGTTACACATAATCCAGAACTTGCAGAAAAATATTCAAATAGAATAATAAAAATATTAGATGGAAAGATTACAGATGATTCTAATCCAATTAAAGATGTAAAACAAGAAACAGTTAAAAATAATGAAAAAAGAAGAACATCTATGAAATTTTTTACAGCATTTAGATTAAGCTTAAATAATTTGATGACTAAAAAGGGAAGAACGTTACTTACATCATTTGCAGGAAGTATTGGGATAATAGGTATTGCATTAATACTTGCAATATCAACAGGTGTACAAAACTATATTAATAAAGTAGAAGAAGATACATTATCATCTTATCCAGTTACAATTGAAGAGACAACAATTGATATGTCTAGTATGATAGAGACCTTAATGGGAGAAGTAGACCAAAAAGAAGGTCAAAATGAAGATGGAAAGATATATTCTTCTGATATTATGGATGAAATGATAACAACATTATCTAATAAAATAGAAACAAATAATTTAACAGAACTTAAAAAATATATCGAAAATACAGATAATGAAATTAAAAACAGTAGTAATGCAATACAATATAGTTACAATTTAAATATAAACTTATATAAGCCAGAAACAGATAAAGACATTGTTAGAGTAAACCCAAGCACAGTACTAGATAGTATGGGAATGGGAGATATGGTAGAGGCACAAAATAATTCTAGCTTAATGTCTATGATGGGATCTTCTTCTATGGGAATGTCATCACAAAATAATGTATGGACAGAAATGCTAGATAATGAAGAACTACTAAAATCACAATATGATTTACTTGCAGGTTCATGGCCAACAAATTACAATGAAGTAGTTTTAATAGTTGGTCAAAATAACGAAATAAGTGACTATGCTTTATATTCATTAGGATTAAAAGATCAAGAAGAAATTAAACAAAAAATGGATGCAATAGAAAAAGGTGAAAAAACTGATAAGTCAGAAGAAACATCATATACATATGAAGAAATACTAAATTTAAAATATAAATTAATTTTAAATTCAGACTATTATAAAAAAGAAAATGGAGTATGGCTAGATAAATCTGAAGATGAAGAATTTATGAAAGAAAAAATTGCAGGTGCAGAAGAAATAAAGGTTGTAGGAATTATTAAACAAAATGAGCAATCAGTTGCAACATCGATGACAGGTGGAATTGGTTATACAAGTGCATTAAAAGAATATGTTATAAATAAATCAAATGAATCTGAAATTGTTAAAGAGCAAAAAGAAGATGAAGGGACAAATGTATTTTCAGGCTTAAAATTCCCAACAGAAGAAGAAAAAAATAAAACATTTGATTATAGCACATTAACTAATGAGCAAAAAATGGCTATGAGTAGATTAAGCAGTGAAGAAATTGCAGCATTAATGGAAGCATATACAGAAAATAAAAATGCAAGCTATGAAAAAAATCTAGAAAAATTAGGAGCAATAGACTTAAATGATCCATCAGCAATTAGCATATATCCAAAAGACTTTGATTCAAAAGAAAGGATATCTAATGCTATAGAAGAATACAATCAAAAACAAAAAGATGAAGGAAAAGAAGAAAACACAATTAATTATACAGATATTGTTGGTACTATGATGAAATCTGTAAGTAGAATTATTGACACAATAAGTTATGTACTAATTGCATTTGTTGCAATATCACTTGTTGTATCTTCTATAATGATTGGTATAATTACATATATTTCTGTATTAGAAAGAACAAAAGAAATTGGAATATTAAGGTCAATTGGGGCATCTAAGAAAGATATTTCTAGAGTATTTAATGCCGAAACCCTAATTATAGGACTAATATCGGGGTTAATTGGAATTGGAGTAACAGTGCTACTTACATTTCCAATAAATAAAATGATATACGCAGTAACAAATGTAAGTGTTACAACTAAAGTGCCATTTGCAGCAGGTGCAATACTAGTTGGAATTAGCATGTTACTTACAATTATAGCAGGATTAATTCCAGCAAAAATGGCAAGTAAAAAGGACCCAGTAATTGCACTTAGAACAGAATAAGAAAGAGGTAAAATAAACGTGGAAAAAGAAGAAAATATATTAGGAACAGAAAAAATTGGAAAATTAATAAAAAAGTTTTCTATTCCTTGTATCATATCATTACTTGTAAACTCATTGTATAATATGGTAGACCAAGTATTTATTGGTTGGGGAGTAGGTTATTTAGGAAATGGAGCAACAAATGTAGTGTTTCCAATTACAATGGTTTGCTTAGCATTTTCATTAATGTTTGGAGATGGAGCATCTAGCTATTTAAGCTTAAAACTAGGAGAAAAAAAGGAAAAAGAAGCGGCAAAAGGTGTAGGAAATGGAGTTATGATTTCAGTTGTAGTGGCAATCTTATTTTGCGCAATTGTATTAATATTTTTGCCACAACTACTTAATGCATTTGGATGTACAGATGCATTAAGAGACTATGCTTTAGGTTATGGAAGAATAATAGCAATTGGTATACCTTTTATGATGATAGGAACAACATTAAATTCTATAATAAGAGCAGATGGAAGCCCAAAATACTCTATGATATCAATGGTAACAGGTGCTGTATTAAACACAGCATTAGATCCAATATTTATTTTTGTATTTAAAATGGGAGTCGAAGGTGCAGCCATTGCAACAATATTTAGTCAATTTATAACATTTATATTAAATGCATTATATATTAAAAGATTTAAAACAATAAAGATAAATAAAGAAAGTATAAAGCCAAACTGGACAATATTAAGAAAAGTAAGTATGCTAGGAATAAGCAGTTTTATAACACAAATGAGCTTTGTATGTGTTGTAGCAATTGAAAATAATTTACTTGGTAAATACGGTACAGAATCTAAATTTGGTTCTGAAATACCAATTACTGTTGTTGGAATAGTAATGAAAATAAGTCAAATTTTAAATAGCATTATTTTAGGAATTGCAGTAGGAGCACAACCAATTTTTGGATATAATTATGGAGCAAGAAAATTTGACAGAGTAAAAGAAGCACTAAAAAAGGTATTAGGTTTAAGTGTTATAATAAGTACAATTGCATTTATACTATTCCAAACAATACCAGATAAACTAATTGCATTATTCGGTAGTGGAAACGAAACGTACATAGAATTTGCTTGCTTAACATTTAGAACATATTTACTACTATGTATTTGTAATGGAATACAAATACCTTCAGGAATTTTCTTCCAAGCAATTGGAAAAAGTAGTAAAAGTGCAATTTTATCATTATCAAGACAAATAGTATTATTAATTCCAGCCATGATAATTTTAAGTAATGTTTTTGGAATTATGGGAATTTTATATGCAGGACCTGTAGCAGATGGATTAGCATTTACACTTGCTGCTGTATTCTTAGTATTGCAAGTTAAAAAGTTAAATAAAAAAGAAATAGATGAGCCAAAAATAGAAGAACAAGTAAATAACGATTATAAACAATTAGATAACAAAATAGTAATAACAATTGCAAGAGAATATGGATCAGGTGGAAGATATATAGGAAAACTTGTTGCAAATAAGCTAGGAATTAAATTATACGATAAACAAATAATTGCTAATATTGCCAAAGAAACAGGATTATCTGAAGAATATATTAAAGATAATGAACAAAAAAGAAATATTTTAGAAGCATTAAATAATGGATATTATTATGGATTAAACAACAGTGATGAATTATTTGTTAAAGAATCAGAATTAATTAAAAAAATAGCAAATAAGGAATCTTGTGTTATTGTAGGTAGATGTGCAAACTTTATTTTAAAAGACCAAAAAAATGTACTAAAAATATTTATTCACAGCAGCATGGAAAATAAAATTAAAAGAGCAATAAAATATTATAACCTAGATGAAGCAAAAGCTAAAAAACAAATAAACCAAATTAATAAATTAAGAGCAAATCACTATAAATACTATACAGAAAAAGAATGGAACGACTATTCAAATTACGATATTGTAATAGATAGTGATGGTGTTGGAATAGAGCAAACAGTAGACTTAATTTGCAATATGGTAAATAAAAAAGAATATGTAACAAATTAAATATTATTATAAAATGTATTAAATCAATAAAATTGAAATAAAATAATATAAGGAGATACAAATGGGAATTGTTGAAATTTTATTGGTAAGCATTAGTTTAGGAATGGATGCCTTTGCAGTTTCAGTATGCAAAGGCTTATCTATGAGTAAAATGAATTGGAATAAAGCTATAATTGTTGCATCGTATTTTGCAATTTTTCAAATGATTATGCCAGTTATAGGATATTTTCTAGGAAAAAGTTTTGAAGAAATAATTACAGCCTATGACCATTGGATTATATTTATATTACTTGGAATAATTGGAATTAATATGATAAAAGAATCATTTGAAGAAAATAAAGAAAAACAAAATGATAGTGTAAAAGTAAAAGAAATGTTAGGATTAGCAATAGCAACAAGTATAGATGCATTAGCAATAGGAATTACGTTTGCATTTTTAAATGTAAATATGATAATTGCAATTAACTGTATTGGAATAATTACATTTTTGCTTTGCATAATTGGGGTTAAAATTGGAAACGTATTTGGAGACAAATACAAGAAAAAAGCAGAAATAGCAGGAGGAACAATACTTGTTTTAATGGGACTAAAAATATTATTAGAACATATATTAAAATAAAAAAATGTTAACCAATAAAAAATTTACATAAATTTTGAAAAAATTTACAAAAATGTGTTGACATTGTATTTTTTTTAGTATATAATTTTGCTAGTTAAGGAAATTATTTGAATTAATAGCCTTTTTTACATATAAAAAACAAACAACAATGCATATTAATTTTAATAATTTTGTTTACTTATATTAGCATTCTACTATATGTGTTAATAGGGCGTAAGTTAACACACATTTATAAATTTAAGTACGGCAGATAAAGCGCTATAGCATAAGTAATTGACATAGATGTAAAATGCTAGATAAGAAAAAACAATTAAAGGAGGTGAAGGAGGGATAAAAATTAAATGAAAAATATGAAATCTAAACATTCAAAAGAATCAATAAACAAAAAAATAATTTTCATATTAATTTTTATTTTAATTGTTTTAATTTTGATAGCCTTTTTTATATTATCAAAATTAAATGACAATAAAGATACGAATCTAGATAACAGTCTTGAAAATACACTTCCAGAAACACAAGATAGTGCGCCAATTGAAGAACAACCAGAAGAACAATTTGAAATAGTTGACACCAGTGATATTCCAGATACCTATAAAGGATATAAAGTAATAGGTAAAATGGTAATAGAAAAAATAGGTGTACAGCAAAGGATTTTATCAGAAACAAGCGATGATTCTTTAAAATATGGCATAACGAAATTTTGGGGACCAGATTTAAACGAAATACGGAAATGTAAGTTTAACAGGTCATAATTACCAAAGTGTTTATGGAAAATTAAAAAATCTAGAAATAGGAGATTCCTTATATATTGTAGATAAATCTGGTAGAAAAGTAGATTATACAGTAACAGAAATATTTCGTAAGGTAGATCCATATGATACTAGCTATATAGATCAAGATCAAGATAATATAAGAAAAGTAACACTAATTACTTGTGAGGCACGGTGGACGTACTAGATTAATAGTAAGAGCAGAGCATAAAACAAATAACGCATTATAAATTATTTTAAAAACAGAAAATAATAAAATTAGATTAAGATAAAGAATAAATGAAAAAACAAAAGTATAAAATTTCATTTATTAATAAAGGGAGGATTTTAAAATGAAAAAAACAATATTAATGACAATCGTTTTAGTAATGATATTATCAATAGCAAGCGTAGTAAACGCTGAGACAGTTACAGCATCAATTAATGGAGGTACTAGAAACATAACAACAGCTCAAAAAACAGTTACATTAACTATAACATTTAGTCAAGAAGTAGATACAGCAAATATCGACGTAAATTATGATAAAGAATTTTTAAAATATAGTGGAATTACAGTAAATGGTAAATCACTTGGTAATTTAGGTAGTGTAAATGAAACACTAGATAATGGCTTGAAATTTAATTATGCAGGTGGAGAAATTAAAACTTTTGAATTAACATTTAATGTATTAAAAACAGCAGGATCAACTACAGTTACTGCAGTTCCAAATAGAATATTCTTAAATGATGCAAGACTTACTGATCTAACTACAATTGGTTCTTGGACATATACAATTAAAGAAGAAGAAAAAGCACCAGTTAATAACACAATAACAAATAATACTGTAGATAATACAGTAACAAATAATACAACAAATAATACAACAAATAATACAAATACAAATACAGCAAAACCACCTATGTTACCACAAACAGGAGCAGTTGTTTCATATTCTGCAATTGCTACAGTAGGAATTGTATTAATTATAACAGTAGGTGCTGTAGCATACTATAAAATGAAAAAATAAAAATTATATTTTAAATTTATTAAGGGGGAAAATAAAAGTGAATAAAAAAATATTATTAAGTGTAGCTTTAGTTTTTATATTAATGCTAACAGGGTTAATTTCAGCAAATGCATATGCAACTACAGTAACAGTTCAAGATCCAGAAACAAATAAAGATTTTACAGTAACTGCAGGTTTAAGTAAAGCAAGCAGTAATAAATGGAATGCTGAAATAGTATTGTCAAACAAAAATCCAAAATTAGAAACTACTTCAGTTAAAAAATTAATTACAAGCTATTTTCCAGGTCTTGAAAGTCAATTTGGAAATAAAATTAAAATAGATAATGGAGTTGGAACAGGTTCGGTTGTGAAAGTTAATACACAAGATATTACGATTCTATTATATGGAGATGTAGATAAGGATGCAGAAGTAACAGAACATGATGCTTATAAAATTGTAAAAACTGGTACTGGACTAGAAAATTTAACAGATGCTATATGTGAAAAAGCAGGAGATGTTGATGGTGATGGAGAACTTACAGAAAATGATGCATTTATAATAGTAAAGTATAGCGTTGGTAATGCAGAATTTAATAAAGTCACAGTACACACTTTAGTTACTTCTAACTTTGTAGTAGATGCTGATTTAGATGCTAAAAGTATAGTTATACAACCCTTAAGTGATATTGGTGTTCATGATGCAATTGATCATGCTGTTGCAATAGTTAAAAGCTTTGCAGGTGATAATATCGAAAATATGACAGTTAAAGATATATCAAATAAATTATTTAATAAAGAAATAGTAGTAAATGATATGTCTGTAACGTTATCTGGAGTTACCAGAAAGTTAGAGTCTAGTGATACACTAAATGTAATAGTTAGTAAATTAAAAAATAGTATTTGGAGTACAAATGTAAAGATGTCAGAATTAACTAAGCATACTGATTTAATTGCTGATCTAACAGTTGGATCTGACACAACATATACAGTTACATTAAAACAAGTTACAGCAAACAAATAAATTAAAAATAAATAATTTAAATTTTATTAATGAAGAAACAGGAATACTTAAACTTATAATATTCCTGTTTTTTTATAAACATAAGATTACATAACAAATAGAAATAATAGGAGAAAAAATGAAAAAAAAATTAATATTAGGAATAACAATTTTAGGAATATTAATGTTTACTTATTTGTCGATACCTAATGTATATTCAGCAATAATAGACGGAGAAGGAAACTATTTAACATGTAGCTTAAACCATTCACAAATTGATGATAAATGGACATTATCTGTAGTACTTCCTTCAGTATTACCCAAAAATGAAATTGATGTAGGTTTAGAGAAAAAAGAGATTATTGAATTATTTGAAAGTAAATATAAGAAAAATATAATAGAGAGTATAAAAAGTCCAAGTGGTGATGATATAATAGATGATGATTCTTTTGTTGGAACAGGTTCTATTATAACTTTAAAAAATAAAACTGAAATAACAGTTATCTTATATGGAGATGTAACTTGTAATGGTATAGTAGATGAGTTAGATGCTTTTGCAATAGTAAAATATGATTGTAATCTAATTGAATTAAAAGATGAAACTAAAATTGCAGCAAATTTAGTTAAAGATAATGAAGAAACTCAAAAACAAGAAGATGAAAGTAAAGATCATAACTATTGTATAAATGCTTTAGATGCATTAAGAGTTTTGCAATATTGTAATAATTTAGTAGGCATATCAGAAGAAATTGGACTTACAATTGTAGATGAAGAGTTATATGTAGAAGACGAAGAAATATTTTTAGGCAAAACAATAGATTTAGATAGTATATTAAATGATGAAATAAAAAATATTTATGAAAATGACTATTTTAATACTACATATGAGTATGGAATAAATACAATTAATGGAGAAATAAAACAAAGAATGCCAAAACTAAATGATGTTAAATCACAAATAAATACATTTGATTTACTTGCAAGCTTAATAAACATGGAAGAAATTGACTCAGCTATAATAAAAGCAAATAATTCTCAGGAACTTATATTAGATAAAAGTGAAAATGATAATTTAAATAAAATTTATGATTGGCTAAGTGATAATTCTTTAGAAATATTTAATAAAGAAGATTTTAAAGATGTAATTTTAGGTGATTTATCAGGAAAAACATTTTCAGTTACAGTAAATTTAAGTAATAATTATAGATTAGAAAATGAGGAAACATCTAAAACATATAAAATAGAATTTAAAGCATATCCAATAGAAGTAACATATGACTATGGTTATAAAGAAGAAGGAAAAAGTGAAAACAAAAAAGAATATGTTACATTTGAAAATGCTAGATTATTAGAAAAACCAGAAATTCCAGTAAGAGAAGAAAAAGTTACAAATTCTGATGGAAGCATAGAAACAATTAAATATAAATTTCTAGGTTGGTATGTTCAATTACCATCTGAAAATGGTGAAAATGTAGAAACAGAATTTGATTTTGAAAGATTTATTGTAATAGATAATATAACAATATATGCAAGATGGAATAAAATATTAGATTTAGATAACCTAATTTTAAACGAAGTAAAAAATGCAGGTGAAAATGATTATTTTAACACATCATATGAGAAAGGTTCAAACCAAATAAATGTAAATGTAAAACAAAGAATGCCAAAATTAACTGAAGTTGCAACAAAAATGAATATATTTGATATATTAAAAAATATAACAAATAACAAAGAAATTGAATCAATTGTTATTACAGCAAATGAAACAGATGAACTAAAATTAAATTCAAATAATACAAATATCTTAGATGATATTATAAATTGGATGATTAAAAATAGCATGCAATTATTTGAAAAAGAAAGTCTAAATGAAATAATTATAGGTGATTTAGAAAATAAGGTAATTTCGGTTAAAGTAAATTTAAATAATTATGTTGAACTTGAAAATGGAGAAAATAGTAAAATATATAATATATCTTTTAAAGCATATCCAATAGAAGTAACATTTGACCTGCGGATATATGGAAAATGGACAAGACAAAAAATCTACAGTAACACTAAATAATGCAGGAAAATTACAAGAACCAGAAACACCAATAAGAGAAGAAAAAGTTACAAATTCTGATGGAAGCATAGAAATAGTTAAATATAAATTTTTAGGCTGGTATTTAAATGATGATGAAAAAGTTAATTTTGAGGATTATATTGTAAAAGATGATGTTACAATATATGCAAAATGGAATAAAATATTGGATTTAGATAATTTAGTTGATAAAAGTGTTAATAATATAAAAGCAAATAATTATTTTAGTGCTACATATGAAAATACATTAAGCAAATTAGATATTACTTTAGAGCAAAGAATGCCAAAGTTTGCTGATGTATTAGAACAATCTAACATTTTTGAATTTATAAAAGATATTTTAAATAATAAAGAAATTGAAAGTGTAACAATTGGATTAGACAAAATAGAAGGAATTACTTTAAATGCAAATAATACAGAAATTTTAGAAAATATAACTGAATGGTTAAGCAAAAACAGCCAAGATATATTTGAAAAAGCAGATTTTAATGAGGTAATACTAGGAGATTTAGATCAAAAGACAATTTTATTTACTGTAAAATTAAATGGTAATGTGCAATTACAAAATGGAGAAAACTTTAAAACATATAAAATGTCATTTGATGCATATCCAATAACAGTAACATTAGACTATGGATATAAAGAAGAAGGACAAAACGAAAATAAAAAGACTACAGTTATATTAGAAACTGCAGGGAAAATAACCGAGCCAGAGATACCTACAAGAAATGATGATACAATAACAGACGAAAAAGGCAGTACAAAAATAATAAAATACAAATTTGTAGGTTGGTTTTATGAAACAGTAGATAATAATGGAGAAACAAGTAATAAACAAATGGACTTTGAAAATGGTATTGTAATTGATAATGTTACATTATATGCAAAGTGGGAACAAGAAGAAACGCTAGTTGTAAAGACAGTGGATTTAGATAGTATAGTTGATAAACAAATAAAAGCAATTCCTGGAAATGACTGTTTTTCATCTACATATAATGTAGGTACAGATACAGTAAATGTAGAAATAAAACAAAGAATACCAAAAATTAGTGATAATATAACAAAATTAAATGTATTCCAAGCAATAACAAATATATTAAATTCATATGATGTTCAATCTATTACTATATCAGCAGATAAAATAGATAAATTGACTATAAATACGAGCGAAGAGGCGTCTTTAAATAAGATATATGAATGGATAAATAATAATTGCTTAAAAATGTTTGAAAAAGAAGACTTTAATGATGTAATTTTAGGTGATTTATCAGGAAAAACATTTTTAGTTACAATAAATTTAAGTAATAATGCAAAATTAGAAAACGAAGAAACATCAAAAACATATAAAGTTATATTCAAAGCATATCCAATAAAAGTAACATTAGACTATGGATATAAAGAAGAAGGACAAGATGAAAATAAAATATTAGTAAAAACACTTGAAAATGCAGGAATTTTAAAAGATTACGAAATACCAGCAAGAAATGGATATAGATTTTTAGGATGGTATAAAAAAGAAGACGAACAAGTCTTAGAACAAGAATTTGATTTTTCAAGTATAATATATGATAATATTAATTTAGTAGCTAAATGGTTTAAAGTAGTTAATTTAGATGACTTAGTATGTAAAACTTTAGAAAATGCTGATGGAAATGATGAATTAGATAGTATTTATCAAAAAGAAGAAAACCAAATAGTTGTAAAAATAAATCATAAATCAACAAAGTTTAGTGATGCTTTAATAAATAGTGATTTAGTTCAATTGCTTGAAAAATTAGTAACTGATGAAAATATAAAAACAGTAACTATAACAAAAGAAGGTATAAATCCACTTAACATAACTGGAAATTTAGAAGAAATTTTAAATTGGTTTAATGAAAATAGTTCTAAACTTCTAGGAAAAGAAAGTATAAATGATGCAATTTTGTCAGACTTATCTGATAAAATGTTTTCAATAAATATTAAACTTAAGGATAATACCGAATTAGAAGATAGAAAGACAGAAAAAACTTATAATGTAATATTTAAAATAAGTCAAATTGTAGTAACTTATGATTATGGATATGATAATAAAAAAGATGAAGTAATATTAGAAAAAGATAGTGTAATAGAAGAGCCAGATACACCAGTAAGAGATAGTTATAAATTCTTAGGATGGTATACATCATTAAATAGTGATGAATTATTTGATTTTAAAAATAATTTTGTTAAAGAAGACATTACTCTATATGCAAAATGGGCAAAAATAGTTGATATTGATGCAGATGTAAAAAAATATATGGATACAATTAGTTCTAATTCAATTATTAAATCTGTATTTAATTTAAATTACTCAGCTAATGAAAGAAACCTTAATATACAAGGTATTAATGAAGATACAACGCTTAGAGAATTGTTATATAATAGTAAAGTAGTAGAAAATTTAATTAATTGTATAGATTTAAAAGATGATAGAACTGTTAGCATTGTTCTTAATAAAAATGAAAAACAAATAAATTATGCAACTTATACATTTCCACTTTCTGATAAGGCAAAAATGGAACATGATATAACAGAATTAGTTTTTAATTTGTTTGATAATTTTTACAATTGCAAAATAGGGTATTTAACTGGTAGAACATTAAAAATTACGATTAAACTTGATAAAGACAAATCAATTCAAAATGATAATAGTACAGAAAAAACATATACAATAAAATTTTTACAACCAATTTTAAAAAATGAAATAGATCCAGTAGGGGATATTATAAATGGTAATGTAATTAATTCTAATATATATAATGTAAAAAATGAAGGAAATAATAATATAGTAATTACTCCTAAACACAGTAATGATAAACTATCACAAATAAGTGATATGAGCATATATAATGCAATAGCTAACCTAATTAATAATAATCAAATAGAAAAAATAAATATGAAATATGGAGATAATAATACAACTATTGATTTGAAATCGGTTATAAAAGATAAAACTGCCCAAGGGGTAAAATCATATTTTGCAACGAATTGGAGTAAAATATGTTGTTGCAAAGAAGATTGTTGCATAAATGGAAAATGTAATTGGAATACAGCTACAAATAATTGTTTAATAGATGGAAGCAATTTAACATTTGAAATAAAACTAATTAATACTAGCAAATTTAGCTTTTCTGGAAAAAATTCAGAAATATATAATATTAGCTTTAAAAGAAGTACAGTAGTTGTAACATTTGAAGATAGAAGAGATTCAATAGGCTATTTATCAATTACTGTTCCTGAAGGATTACCAATTAATGAAAATATATATGATAAACGTTTACTACAGTATGAGGGGCATGAATTTAAATATTGGTGCACAGACAGTGCTTGTACTAATCAGTATATATTTGGAAAATATCCTGTAACTGAAAATTTAACTTTGTATTCTTCATATTATACTATAATAAATACTGACAAGGAGATACAAGATAAAATAAAAAGTTCAAGAATTGGTAATATATTTAGTGAGGTTTATAGTGAAACATCTCGAACCAAAAATATATCAATTATATTAAAAACTGGAACTAAGGATATAACAGAAATATTAAACTCAGCAATTGCATCTACATTAAATAATGAATTAGCAAATGGTTATATAGATAGAATAGAAGTTAATTATAACAATAAATCTGTTTCTATTACACAAGCTAATAAAGATAGTGTAATGAGTACGATATTATCTGAAATTTCTGGTAAAAATATAAAACTTCCGCTTACATCATCTGCAGCAAATACTTCTACTATAGGCAAAATAGTAGGTGTAACACCAGTGACTATAAAAGTTATTTATAATAAAGATAAAGTTAAATTTGATTCTAAAATGACACTTGTAAATAATTATACAACTACTTATAATATAGCATTTAACAGAATAGTAACTTATGATGAAATGTATGCTTATGGTGCAGATATTATTAAGTCAAGAATTAATGTAAATGCTGATATTAAAAATAAAATTAGTGGAAGAGTTGACAAATCAAACATTTATATAAATGTAAGTAGATGTATGAAGACTATTGCTATGAATGTTATTCCAGGTTCTGGAATAAAAACTGCACTTTTAGATTTCTTGAATACAGATTGTATAAAGGGAATTTATTTATGGGAGACAAATGATAGCCATAATTATAAATATCCATCAATGACAAGACAGCAAGCTGTTTATTTAACTTATAAAGATATAAATGTAGATGACATTTTTGAATTGTACGATAAATTTTCTAATGCGTTTGGCGGTTGTGAAAATTTGCCTTTAAGAAGATTTGTAAGTAGTAGTTATAATATAAAAATAATGGTACAACTTGATCTAGCAGATAATTGTAGATGGGAAAATGGTAAACCTTTAACTTATACTATAATGGCTGAAGATGTTCCAGTAGAATAATATTTTATCAAAAAAAGAGGGTACATTTAAAAATATGAACCCTCTTTTCTTATGTAATTGTGATTTTATTTTTTTACATAAAATACGTTATTTGGTTGACAATAATGCTATTTTGTTATATAATTATAGTGTTAATAAAATGCTAAAATTTGACAATTAATTAAAAATACATAAAAAAAATTTAAAAATTAATCTTTAATTATAATTTAAGAAGTGACATAATATAAAGTTTTGGGTAACTTTAAACCCTAAATATATTATACAAGGAGAAAAAAATGAAGAAAAAATTAATATTAGGAATAATAATTATAGGGGCAATGATTTTTACTAATATAGCAACTTCTAATGTATATTCAGCAATAATAGACGGAGAAGGAAATAGTTTAACTTGTTGTTTAAGTAATAAACTAATTGATGGAAAATGGACAATATCTGTAGTACTTCCTTCAGTATTACCAAAAAATGAAATTGATGTAGGCTTAAAGAAAAAAGAACTTATCGAATTATTTGAAGGTAAATATGAGAAAGATATAATAGAAAGTATAAAAAGCCCAAATGGAGTGGAAATAACAGATAGTAATTCTTTTGTTGGAACAGGTTCTATTATAACTTTAAAAAATAAAACTGAAATAACAGTTATCTTATACGGAGATGTGACTGGTAATGGTACAGTAGATGAGTTAGATGCCTTTAAAATAGTAAAATATGATAGTAACTTAATTGATTTACAAGATGAATCTAAAATTGCTGCTGATTTGGCTAAAGATGATGAAAATACATCAAACGTTAATTTATTAGATGCTCTAAGAATTTTGCAATATAGTTCTGATTTAATAGGTACATCAGAAAAAATAGGAAATACAATAGTAGATGAAAAACTATACCCTGAAGATATAAAAGATATTTCTGATGTTATAGAAAAAAAAGAAGATAAAGCTATAGTTGATTTAGACAGTATTGTAAAAAATACAATAGAACAAAATGAAGAAAACGAATATATAAAAACAACATATAATAGTGAAAATATAATAAATATAGATATAAAGCAAAGAATGGCAAGGTTAGAACAAACTATAGCAAATGCAGATATATTTAAGTTAATAGTAAACTTAAACAATAAAGAAGAAATAGAAAGTATAGTAGTAGCATCAGAAGGATTAGAGTCGTTAACGATTAATAAAGAAAGTACTACAATTGTTCCTAATATTTTAAACTGGTTAAATTCAAATAGCTCAAACCTATTTGAAAAAGAAAGTTTAAAAGATGTAATAGCAGGTGATTTATCAAATAAAACGCTAACAATCACAATAAATTTGAATGCTAATTATAAATTAGAAAATGGAGAAACATCCAAAACATATAAAATGGTATTTAAAGCATATCCAATAAAAGTAACATTTGACTATGGTTACAAAGAAGAAGGACAAAATGAAAATAAAAAAGAATATGTTACATTAGAAAATGCAGGAAAAATAGCTAAGCCAGACACACCTACAAGAAAAGATGACATAATAATAGACGAAAATGGTAATAAAAAAATAATAAAATATAAATTTGTAGACTGGTACTTTGAAACAGTAGATGATAACGGAGAAACTAAAAGTCAAAAAATGGACTTTGAAAACGGAATTATAATTGATAATGTAACATTATTTGCAAAGTGGGACGAAGAAGAAACGCTAAGTTTAAAAACAGTAGACTTAGATAGTATAGTGGATAAACAAATAAAAACAATTACCGAAAATGACTGTTTTTCATCTACATATAACTTAGGTTCAGATACAATAAATGTAGAAATAAAACAAAGAATGCCAAAATTTAGTGATAATATAACAAAATTAAATGTATTCCAGGCAATAACAAATATAGCAAATTCAGAAGATGTTCAGTCTATTACTATGACAGCAGATAGAGCAGAAGCATTAACTATAAATACTAATGAACAAACATCCTTAAATAAATTATATGATTGGGTAGATAATAATAGCCCAAAAATATTTGAAAAAGAAGACTTTAATGATGTAATTTTAGGAGATTTATCAGGAAAAACATTTTTGGCTAAAGTAAAATTAAAACAAAATACACAACTTAAAAATGGAGAAAACTTTAAAACATATAAAATTGCATTTAAAGCATATCCAATAACAGTAACATTTGATTATGGTTATGTACCCAAAAATGAAACTGAAAATAAGAAAACAATTTTAACATTAGATAATGCAGGATATATTAAAGAACCAGAAACTCCTGTAAGAGAAGATGAAGTAATAAAAAGTGATAATAAAATTGAAACTACTAAATATGAATTCTTAGGTTGGTATTATAAAAAGCCACAAGAAAATAACGAAATTATAGATGAGAAAATGGATTTTAAAAATGCAATTGTAATAGATAATGTTACATTATTTGCAAAGTGGAATAAAACAACAACAACACAAATAGTAGAGCCAGAAAACCCAGACGAGCCAGATAAACCAGACAATCCACCAGATAAGCCAGATGAGCCAAAAGAACAAATCGATCCTGTGAAAGATATTTTGCAAAGAAATATCTTCAACTCAAATATATATAAAGTTAAATATGACAACAATTATAATGTAGAATTTACAGCAGTACATAGTAATGATAAATTAGCAAATTTAAGTAATTCGAATATTTTTAATGCAATGTCAGATTTAATGAATAATAACAAAGTAGAGGAATTAACAATAAAATATGGTAAAAATAATTCTAACAGTGTTAAACTAAAGTCAACATTAACACAAAAAACTGCAGATGGAATACGTAATTGGTTCATAGCAAACTGGAATAAAGTATGTTGCTGCGAAGATGATTGTTGTAAAGATGGAAAATGTAATTGGAATACAGCTACAAATAATTGTTTAATAAATGGAACTAATATAGTAATGGAAGTAAAATTAATTGACTCTGCTGTATTTAAGTCAACAGGGGAAAATACACAAAGCTATAATTTTAGCTTTAAAAGAAGCACTGTAACAATAAACTTTAATTATCAAGATCCTGCTAAAACTGTGGTATCTATAGATGTACCAGAAGGCTTACCAGTAAATGAAAGTATTTTAAGTGGTAAAAAAATACCAACATATGCTGAACATGAATTTAAATATTGGTGTACAAACAGTCAAGCAACTACTAAGTACGAATTTGGAAAAACAAATGTAACATCAAATATGAATTTATATGGTGCATGGTGGCTTGTACTAGATACAGACAATGATATTCAAACTTCAATTAATAAAATTAAAAATACAGATATAGGTAAAGTATTTAATGAAAGCTTAAAAACAACGCCAGGTAATGCTGCAAATAATATAGAAATTGATATAAAAAATTCAAACAATAATATTACAGATATATTAAAATCAGGTGTATTTACAGCTTTAGATAGTGAATTATCTAAAGATGGAATTGAAAAAATTGAAATAACATATAAACCACAAGGAGGTAATACAGTAAAAACAGAAATTACACAAGAAAATAAAAATACAACACTAGGTACATTACTATCTACAATTTCTGGTCAAACAGTAGAATTATCAAGTTCTTCTCAAACATTACCAAAAATTACTTCACTTGTAGGTAAAAATTTAAATGTAAAAGTTATTTATAATAGCAATAAAGTAAAATTAGCAAGTAGTGCAAATCTTTCAAATGAATATAACATTACATTTAAAAGATTAGTAACACGTGATGAAATATATACTTATGGTTCAAATATTATAAAAAATAGAATAGACGTAAATGCAAGTAAAGGTAAATTAAGTGGTAGTTTAGAAGGTTCAACAATAAAAATAAATGTAAGCAAATGTAAAAATCAAACTCCTCAACAAGTCATTGAAGGATGTGGTGCATATACAGCTCTTAAAGAATATTTACAAACAGATTATATATCAGCAATTTATTTATATTTACCAAATGACATAAACAATGGAGCATCATTGGTTTACTCAGATATTATTGATTATTGGAGTGCATATACAGAGGCGTATCCAAAATTGTTTAAAATCTTTGGTAAATTTGATGGATTAACTTTAGGAGAAGTGGTTGGACAGCAAATGATGATTCGTGTTGACCTTGCAGAAAATTGTATTTGGGGAGAAGAAGGACAGCTAACATATACTCTGCAAATTGTCGATGAATAATATACATATTATATTTTAAGTCAAAAATTTCTATTTATAGAAATTTTTGGCTTATTTTTTATTTAATACATTGTATAAAAAATTGTCAAATAAACTAGAAAGTAAAAAATAAATATGATATAATTGATTATACAATTACAAATATAAGAAATATTAACTTATAAATTAAAAATATTAATTAATTTTATTAATTCCGCCAAAGCGGATAGAATATGTGCTTAAATAAAGAAAAATTGTAGATACTAAAATTGGTGATGAAATGCGTATAATAATTTTAATAAAAGATGTAAGAAAGCAAAAAAACATCACTTTAGCTCAATTATCAGATAGAACTGGAATATCTACCACACATATTAATGATATAGAAAATAACTTAAAAGAACCAAGTTTTTCGATGATGATTCGACTTGCTAAAGGATTAGATGTGAATTTAAGTCAATTGTATAAGGTGATATGGTAAAATGGGGATTAATAAATTAAAAAAAAAGTTGCATGACAGTATACAAAAATTTAAAAAAGAAAAATTTGTAATTGTAAAAGATGAAGAAATTGCAAAAAAATTTGAAAATAGTTCTATGTATTATTTCTATAAAAAAAGCATGAAATATTTAAAGCAATATTTAGATGAACACAATAATATGATGCCAAATACAATGCAGTGGGGTAAAATTGCAAAAGAAAATGGATGTTTATCTACTGAATCAATGAAATATATCGGACACATAGAGTTCCCAGAAGAATAAATTTAACAAAATATTTAAAAATTATTGTAAAAAAATGAATAAAATGATATGATTTAATAGTATTAATTAATAATACTATTATTTTTTAATATAAGAGGTGATTTACATTAAAAACAATGAAATATATGCAGAACTTTTAAAAATAACTAGCAAAGATAATATAAAAAAAAATGAACCAATGAAATACCATACATCATTTCATATAGGTGGATGTGCAGATTGGTTTGTTATACTAGAAAATGAAGAGAAAATAAAAAAATTAGTTTTATTGTGTTCTACTAAAGAAATACCTTTATATATTTTAGGAAATGGAACAAATATACTTGTAAAAGATAATGGAATTAGAGGAATTGTATTAAAAGTTAATCTAAATTCTGTTAAAGTAAAAGAAAATGAAAATGAAAATGAAAATAATGTGGAAGTAACTGTAGGAGCTGGGAAGAAAATAACTGTTCTTGCAAAAGAACTTGCAAAGAATGGAATTTCTGGTTTAGAATTTGCATCAGGTATACCAGGTACAATAGGTGGTGCAGTATATATGAATGCAGGAGCATATGGAAAGGAAATAAAAGACATAGTTATTTCTACAAAATATATAGACAACAATGGAAGTATACATATAATAAATAATGAAAAACAAAAATTTGAATATAGAAAAAGTATTTTTAATAGTAAAATTGGCGTAATTTTGGAGACAACTCTTAAACTTGAAAAAGGGAAAATAGATCAAATAGAAAAACAAATGGAAGATTATAGCATAAAAAGAAAAAATTCTCAACCAATTGGTATAGCTAATGCGGGAAGTACTTTTAAAAGAGAAAAAGATTTTATAACAGCTAAATTAATTGATGAAGCAGGTTTAAAGGGATTTAGTATAGGAAATGCCGAAGTTTCTACTGTCCATGCAGGTTTTATTGTTAATAAAGGTGAAGCAACAGCAAAAGATGTTCTAGAATTAATAGAATATATAAAAAAACAAATTTATATTAAATTTAAAAAAGAAATACATTTGGAAATAGAAGTAATAGGTGAATAAATGATATATGTTGAAAGGAATGTTTTAAAGTTATGAAAGGTTTTTTTAAGTGGTTTAAATCAGGGGCAAAAATGAAAAGATGGATGTTATTAATATTAATTGGAATTTTGCTTGTATGTTTTTCAATAGCAGAAATAATGTCAGTAAAAGAATTATCATTTTTAGAAGTTGCAAAAATTATTGTATTGTTTACAATAGGATTTTCTTTTGTAATTTTAGGATTAGTTTATAGTCAAAAAAGAGTATTGGAAATATTAATAGAAGATACGGACTCTAGAATTGAAAAAGGAAAAAAAGACGTTAATGTTAAATCATTAATATTTAATAAAACTGTATATGACCAAGGACCAAAAATTGTTGCAATAGGTGGTGGAAATGGATTAAATACTGTTTTAAAGGGATTAAAAAATTATACTAATAATTTAACTGCAATTGTTACTGTATCAGACTATGGTAACATACCAACAAATTCTAGAAAAGAGTTAGGATTGCCTGCAATTGAGGACATAAAAGAAAGTATAATTGCATTATCTAACGAAGAAGAATGGGTAGATTCGTTATTTAATGCAGAATTTGATAAAGGAAGATTACAAGGATTACGCTTTGGAGATATTTATATGTCTGCAATGAATAAAATAGATGGGGATTTTGTTCATTCAATTGAAAGTATATCTAAAGTTTTAAACATGACTGGAAAAGTATTACCAGTAACTTTAGACGAAGTTACAATTTGTGCAGAATTAGATGATGGAACAGTTATAGAACAAAAAGATAAAATACCAGAAATAGTATTTGAAAAAATATCAAAAATAAATAGAATATATCTTAATCCTAGTAACTGTAGACCAGCACCAGGTGTATTAGAGGCAATTCAGGATGCAGATGCAATTATTTTAGGACCAGGTAGTTTATACACAAATGTTATTCCAAATTTATTAGTAAAAAATGTTGCAAAAACAATTAAAGAAAGTAAAGCAATAAAGATATATGTAAGTAATATAATGACAGAGCCAGGGCAAACAGATGATTATTCTTTATCAGATCATATAAACGCAATTTCAGAACATGTAGGAAGTGATATAGTAGATTATTGTATTTATGACACAGGAGAAATTATTCCAGAATATATAAAAAAATATAATATGCAGGGATCTGATATTGTAGAACAAGATATTACGAAATTAAAAGCAAAAGGTATTAAATTATTACAAAGAAAGTTATCAAACATTGTAGATGACAGTATTCGCCATGATCCAGATAGTGTAGCAGAAAGTATTATTGAATTAATTTGTGATGATTTAAAATTTAAAGATGAAAGTAATAATCCAGGATATGTAATGCTAAAATCTAGATTAAAAGAAGGAAAGAAAAAGACAAAACCACTAAAGAAACAAAAAAATGAACAAACCAAAAAACAAAAACAAATTAAAAAAGAAACAGGAAAACATACTGGAAGGAAAAGCAAATTTCAGTCAAAATATGAAGATAGAATTATATCTATAAGAACAAGTGAAGAAAAAAGACAAGAAAGGCTAAAAAGCTTAAATTCAAATGTTAACAATAACAGAAATAAAAATAAAAACAAAAAGAAAAAATAAAAGATAAAAAATTTAATATAATATTTTTTAAAATTTATGGAGGAAACAAATGAAATTAACAAAAAAACAAATAAATTTAGAAAAAGGTTTAGAAAAAGAATGGATTATTACAAATGGTTTAGGAGGATTTGCATCTTCTACTATACTAAATTGTAATACAAGAAAATATCATGGACTGCTTATTGCGCCACTTACGCCACCAGCAAGAAGATTTTTAATACTTTCTAAAGTAGATGAGTGTATAAATATAAAAGGAGAAGATTTTCCTCTTTATACTAATATTTGTCCAAATTATATTTCAGATGGGTATAAGTATTTAGAAAGTTTTGAAAAAGATTACATACCTATCTTTGAATATAAAGTAAAAGATGTTAGCATAAAAAAGATGATTTGCATGGAATATGGCAAAAATACAGTATGTATTTTGTATAAAATTAAAAATGGAAAAGAGCATGCTAAATTAACTTTAGCTCCAATTATAAATTATAGAGATTTTCATCAAATGTCTACAAACAGAGAATTTAAGTTAAAACAAGAAAATAAGAAAAATAAACTAAAATTAATTATAGATAACATGGCACAAACTCCAATTTATATTCATACAAGTGAAGGAAAATATATTCAGCACGAAAATGACTATTTTAGAAATATGTATTATATAGAAGAAGAGAAAAGAGGATTTTATCCAGAAGAAAATCATATTGTTCCAGGTGTTTATGAAATAGATATAAATCCAAAAGAAGAAAAAGAAATATCTTTTATATGTTCCCTAGAAGAAAACATTGAAGAAATTTCTGCAAAAGATGTAATTAATGAAGAAATCATCAGAATTAATGAACTTATGATCGATTCTAAAATGATTGAAATAAAAAAACAACAATCTAAAGAAGAAATTGATTTTATTAAAGATTATATTATTGCAACTGATAATTTTGTAGTATATAGACCAAATTTCAAACTACATACATTAATTGCAGGATACCCATGGTTTTTGGATTGGGGTAGAGATGCTTTAATATCTTTTGAAGGATTATTATTAAAAACAAAAAGATATAAAATTGCAAAAGAGGTATTTTTAACATTTATTAAAAATATCAAATTTGGGTTATTGCCAAATGGATATTCTGGTTTTGATAATAGACCTTTATATAACAGCGCAGATACATCACTTTTGTTATTTGAACAAGTATATAAATATATCCAATACACAAAAGATACTAAATTTATTGAAAAAGAAATATATGATGTTTTAAAGGAAATTATTTCTTCTTATGAAAAGGGAATTGATTTAGATGAAAATAATATTTATGTAGATAAAGATGGACTTCTATCTTCAGGGACAAACGAAACACAAAATACTTGGATGGACGCAAAATATGGAAATTATGCTGTTACACCTCGAAATGGAAAAGCTGTAGAGATGAATAGTCTATGGTATAATGCTTTAAAAATAATGCAAGAGTTAACTCAAAAATTTAAAGGAAAACAATTTGCAAAAGAATATGAAGATAAAGCAAAAAAATGTCAAGATGAATTTATTAAAAAGTTTTATAACAAAAGAAGAAAATGTTTATATGATGTATTAGGAGATAGCAAAATAAGACCAAATCAATTATTTGCTTTGTCTTTATCCCATCCTATTATAGACCCATCATCAGAAGAAGCTCAAAATATTATTAATACTGTAAATAAAAAGTTATTAAATAAATATGGTTTAAAAACATTAGCTAAGGGTGAAGAAAACTATGTTGAAGTGTATGAAGGAGATAGCTTCAAACGAGATATGAGTTATCACCAAGGAATAACATGGCCATGGCTACTTGGGTTATATTATGATGCACTTAAAAATCAAATAAAATACGAAAAGACAAAAACAAAGAAAAAGATGTATGAAGATAATTTAGAAGATTTTAAGAATAATGTTAGAAATACGTTTTTAAAAGAATTTTATGAAGAAGGAATGATAGGAAGTATTTCTGAAATTCATGATTCTAAAGCACCATATTTACCAAAAGGGGCTTTAGCACAAGGATGGAGCGTTGCAGAAGTATTTAGAATTATACTAGAGTCAAAAAACTAAAATAACACATTCAAATCTTGTCTAACAATATATATTTAAATCTAATAATATTTCAAGATAATAATATAGAAATATTTCTTATATTTTTACTCGATGCTCTCCCACTGGCGCTGTAACAACGCTTACGCGTTTAACAGCCCTCAGCGGTCCCCTTTGGCGCGCTCGCAAAAATAACGAAATATTTTATATTATTATCTTTGTAATTTATAATTTATAATTAAGATATTATTAACTAAAAAGTAAAGGTGATAAAATGCGAATACTAGGAATAGATCCAGGTTACGGTATTACGGGATATAGTTTAATAGATTATGAAGGTAATCATTTTAAATTAGTCTCAAGTGGTGCAATAAAAACAAAAGCAGAAACCTCATTCCCATTACGTCTATCTGAAATTTATACAAAATTAAACACATTAATTGATGAATTTCAGCCAGATGCTATATCTGTAGAGGAACTATTTTTTAACAATAATGCTAAAACTGCAATAAATGTTGCACAAGCAAGAGGTGTAATTTTAGTTGTAGGATGTCAAAGAAATATTCCAACTTACGAATATACACCACTTCAGGTAAAACAAGCTGTTGTAGGTTATGGAAGAGCAGATAAAATTCAAGTACAAAAAATGGTTAAAACAATATTAAAAGTAGATACATTGCCAAAATTAGATGATATAACAGATAGTATGGCAATTGCAATTTGCCATGCACATTCAGCAAAATTTTCACAAAAACTATAGAAAAGAGGACTTTAAATGACAATTGAACAATTAGAAAACCAATTAAGACAAGGCAATTTAGAAAATATATATTTACTTTATGGAGAAGAAGTATTTTTGCTTGAAAATATTTTAAAAAAAATAAAAAAACAATTTGGGGAATTAATATCTGGAATTAACTATGTATTAATTGGAGAAGAAAATATAAATTCTTTATTATCTGAAATAGAAACGCCAGCATTTGGGTATGAAAAAAAACTAATTATTGCACGTGATACCGGATTATTTAGAAAAGATGGAAAAAGAAAAAATGCAAAACTTAGCGATTTGCAAGAAAAAATATCAAAATATATAGAAGAAAATATTAGTAATATAAAAGAAAGTATTGTACTTGTATTTATAGAAGAAAATATTGAAAAAGAAAGTTTTTACAAAACGATAGAAAAATATGCTACAATATGTAATTTCGAAAAACAAAAACCAGTTCAAATTATAAAAAGATTAAAAGAAATATGTTTAGCATATAAAGTAAAAGTAAATGATGAAACTTTAAAGTATTTGTTAGAATGCTCTGGAACCAATATGCAAGATTTGATTAATGAAATACGAAAATTAATTGAATATACTCGGACCAAAACGGTGAAATTACTAAAAAGGAAATTGAAATGCTTTCTACAAAGCAAATAGATAGTGTTATATTCGATTTGACAGATAATTTAGGAAAAAAGAATATAAAAGATGCATTAACTGTTTTGCAAAATTTAATATCTACAAAAGAACCTATTCAAAAAATATTAATAACACTTTATAATCATTTTAAAAAGTTATATATTATAAAACTTGCTATAAAATATAATAAAAATATAACAGAAGCATTAAACTTAAAGCCTAATCAAATGTTTTTAGTTAGCAAATATCAAACACAATCGAAATATTTTAAAGAACAAGAATTAAAAGATATTCTGCAAGAACTAATTAATTTAGATACAAACTATAAAGCCGGTAAAATAGATTTAAATGTTGGACTAGAGGCAATTTTATGCAAATATTGTAGCTAAAAAAAATTGCACTATTATTTATATAATAGTGTAATTTTTCTACCATTAATTTTAATAAGATTTTCGTTTTTTAAATTTTTTAGTTCTCTAAACATAGCAGATCTATTTATAGCAATATAATCTGCCAAGTCTTTAAATGCAAAAGGCAAATTAATAACTCTAAGACGATTTTTTTTATGTTGTATTTCAAAATACTCTAGTAATTTTTCTCTAATTTGCTTTTTTTCTAATATTCTTATTCTTTCATTTTTTTCTCTTAATTTAGTATTGATTATATCAAATAAGTTTCTAAAAAAAATATTAAAATAAGAATACTTTAGATTCATAGGATTTAGCAGTTTATCATAATCAATAACTAATACTTCAGTATCTTTTTTGGAAATTATTTGATAATTTTCGTTATTTGTTGATGATATGCTACTACCAAATATATCATCTTTAAATAAATCTTCAATTATAATTTCATTACCATTATATTCTGTATTAACAATTTGAGCATAACCTTCTAAAATAATTCCAATAATATTTTCGCTTTTTATAGTTGGCAAAATCTCTTGATTTTTGTTAAAATTATAAATATGTACGCCCAGTAAATTGTATAGTTTATTTATTTGAATATTTGATAAATCATTAAAAGGACTATTCATAATTATCACCTTAAAAATAATTTTAACATTTTTTTTAAAAAGGTGCAAGTGCAACTTTTTATTTATATATTTTATTGGTAAAATTTTAAAAAATAAAATATGTTTAAGGGGGAACAAAAGAGATGAAAATTATTAAAAGAGATGGACACATAGTAGAATATAATCCAGAAAAAATTAGGACAGCAATAGGAAAAGCAAATAGCGAAGTAAGGGGTAAAGAAAAAGTCTCAAAAGAAGAAATAGAGGAAATTATTAAGTATATTGAAGAATTAAATAAGAAAAGAATTTTAGTTGAAGATATACAAGACATAATAGAAGAAAAATTAATGGAACTTGATAAATATAAATTGGCAAAAAAATATATTACATACAGATATACAAGAGAACTAGTAAGAAAAGCCAATACTACAGATCAAACAATTAAAGAACTAATTGAAGGTGAAAATGAATACTGGAATAATGAAAATTCTAATAAAAATGCGCAAGTTGTTACAACACAAAGAGATTATCTAGCAGGAATTACAAGTACAGATATTACAAGAAGATTTTTACTTCCAGAAGATATTGTAAAAGCACATGATGAAGGAATTATACATTTCCATGATGCAGATTATTTTGCTCAAAATGCTTTGCATAATTGTGAATTAATTAATTTAGATGATATGTTGCAAAATGGAACAAATATTAATGGAGTAATGATAGAAAAACCACACAGATTTATTACAGCAGCAACTATTGCTACACAAATAATACTTGCAGTTACATCATCAAGCTATGGTGGAGCAACAATATCACTTGCACATTTAGCACCATTTGTAAGAGATAGTTATAATAAATACTATAAAAAATATAAAAATAGAAATCTAAAAGATGAAGATTGCAAAAAATTTGCAATGGAAGACACTAAAAAAGAAGTAGAAGACGGTGTTCAAACTTTCAATTATCAAGTAAATTCAATGACAAATACAAATGGACAAGCACCATTTTTATCAGTATGTATGTATTTAGGTGAAACAGAAGAATACAAAGATGAACTTGCAATGATAATTGAAGAATTTTTAAAACAAAGAATTTTAGGTTTTAAAAATAAAAAAGGTGTATATATTACACCAGCATTTCCAAAACTTTTGTATATTCTTGAAGAAGACAATATAAAAAAAGACAGCAAATATTGGTACTTAACAGAACTTGCAGCAAAATGTACTGCAAAACGAATGGTTCCAGATTATATTTCTGAAAAAGTAATGTTAGAATTAAAGAAAAACGAATATGGAGATGGGGAGTGTTATCCTTGTATGGGATGTCGTTCATTCCTAACACCAGACAGAACTATGAGTGTAGGAAATATAGCAAAAGCAAAAAATTATACCAAAGGAAAAGGAAAATATTATGGTAGATTTAATCAAGGAGTTGTTACAATAAATTTACCAGATGTTGCTCTTTCATCAAATAAGGACATAGATAAGTTTTGGAAAATTTTCGATGAAAGACTTGAGCTTTGCCATAGAGCATTACAAATAAGACATAAAAGATTAAGTAATGTAACAAGCGATGTAGCACCTATTTTATGGCAATATGGAGCATTAGCAAGACTAGATGAAGGAGAGTCTATTCATGAATTACTACATCATGGATATTCCACAATTTCACTAGGCTATGCAGGATTATATGAATGTGTAAAATACATGACAGGTCATTCACATACAGATAATGGAGAAGGAAAGAAGTTAGGACTAGAAATAATGCAACACCTAAATGATGCAGCAAAAAAATGGAAAGAACAAGAAGATATAGATTATTCAGTATATGGTACACCAATAGAATCTACTACATATAAATTTGCAAAATGCTTAAAAGAAAGATTTGGAACAGTAAAAGGAGTTACAGATAGAGATTATATAACAAATTCATATCATGTACCTGTATTTGAAGAAATTGATGCTTTTTCAAAATTAACATTAGAAAGTGAATTCCAAAAATTAAGTCCAGGTGGAGCAATATCATATATAGAAACACCTAATTTACAAAACAATATAGATGCAATTATTGAAGTAATACAATTTATTTATGATAATATTATGTATGCTGAATTAAATACTAAATCTGATTATTGCCAAAAATGCGGGTTTGATGGAGAAATTTTAATAGACGAAAATATGGAATGGTACTGCCCAAATTGTGGAAATAAAGATCATAATACCTTAAATGTAGCAAGAAGAACATGTGGTTATATAGGTACTAATTTCTGGAATAAAGGAAGAACTCAAGAAATAAAAGAAAGGGTATTGCATTTAGACAATAAGGTGGTTAAAGTATAATGAGATACAATTTAATTAGAGAAATGGATATATCAAATGGACCAGGAGTAAGAGTTTCTATATTTATGCAAGGATGTAGTTTCCATTGTAAAAATTGTTTTAATAAAGAAACTTGGGACTTTGAAGGTGGAAAAGAATTTAATAATGAAACAATAGATAAAGTTTTAAATTTGTGTAGTAAAAACCATATAAAAGGATTATCAATTTTAGGTGGAGAGCCTATGCATCCAAATAATATCGAGGCTACAACTAAACTTGCAAAAGCATTTAAGGAAAAATATCCAACAAAAAGTTTGTGGGTATGGTCTGGATTTAAATTTGATGAAGATTTAAAAGACAAAGAAGTTTTAAAATATATTGATGTATTAGTAGATGGTACTTACAAAGATGAATTACATGATTTTAATTTAAAATGGAAAGGTTCATCAAACCAAAGAGTAATAGATGTTCAAAAAAGTTTAAAAAACAATGAAATTAACATAATAGAATAAAACTAAAGGTTATAAGATTGTAGTAAATAGTGGGCAAATTTTAAAAATTTGCCCACTAAACGTAAGTAAATTTAAAAAAGTAATCATATTTAAAAGCTTTTATCTAATATCAAAAAAATTCTAAAGAAATTCTTCTCAAAACATTGAAAAAGATTATTTGTTATGATATAAAATAAATATAAATAAAAAATAAAGAAAAGAAAGAAGGAAAACAAATGAAACATGTAAACCTTGGCGCTCTAGAGAGAGAGAGAGAGAGAGAGAGAGAGAGTACACATTTTAAAAGAAAATAAAACTGTAGGGGCAGACGCCTCTATTAATTCAAACACAAAAAAATGCAATATAGGTGTAGGGGCAGACGCCTCTGTCTGCCCAAATAATACAAACGGATACAAAACACGTGTAGGGGCAGACGCCTCTGTCTGCCCAAATCTCACAAAGGCATACCCAAACACCCGTAGGGGCACGGGGCACCGTGCCCAACCAACAAAGACAAACAAAAAAAACGTAGGGGTTGGTCTTGACCAACCCAAAGGAATAACCCTTGTAGCCCTTGTAATAACCATAATAATCCTAATCATCCTAGCAGGAGTAACCCTAAACCTAGCCCTAGGACAAAACGGAATATTTGTAAAAAGCAAAGAGGCAGTAGACAAATACAAAGACTCTGCCCAAAAAGAACAAGAACAATTAGATAATATATATGATAATTTAAGAGGACCATTAAAAACAGACGGAAGTTATGATGAGGTAAAAGGAGTAAATACGCCAGTAATAAAAAATCCAAATGCAAATACAAAAATGGAACTTGTAAGATATGATGAAGAAAAAAAAGAATGGGTAAAAGATACAAATAATTCAAGCTACAATTATGTAGCAGGTACAGGAACAGACAACACATCAAGCCACTGGGCAAATGCAAAAGTAACGATAACATATGAAAATGGAGAAAGCGTAGAAAGTTACTTTGTATGGATACCAAGATTTGCATACAAAATAACGCCAAAACAAAGTGGACAAACAGCTGGA
Source organism: uncultured Clostridia bacterium (assembly GCA_947631785.1). GTDB lineage: Bacteria > Bacillota > Clostridia > TANB77 > CAG-508 > CANRMR01. The sequence continues at coordinate 44,310 of CANRMR010000014.1, forward strand.
ACAATAGATGTAGTATTCTTAAAAGGGACAACAGACACATATATAGATGAAAATGGCGAAGAAAAAGAAGCAAAAAGAGCAACGGATGATGATATAGGTGATGGAGTCTATTTAGAAGACTATATAGTACATCCAGCCTTTACAAAAACACAAAAAGAAGATGGAACATTAACATACGACAATGGAGAATGGAGCGAAGAACTAGCAGGATTATGGATCGGAAAATACGAAACAAGCCATACAGGATGCACAGAATACGCAACATCAGGCGAAGGAACATTAAATGAAAACAAAATAAAAATACAACCAGGAATAACAAGTTGGAGAAACGATACAATAGGAAATTTTTATACAGCAGCAAAAGAATATGAGGCACACTTAAATAGCCATATGCTAAAAAATAGTGAATGGGGAGCAGTAGCATACCTAACACATAGTCAATATGGAAGAAATGGACATGAAATAACAAGAAACAATAATAGTAATTATATAACAGGAATAGGTGGAGGAGATACAGACACAGAAGAAACTACATCTGAAACAAAAGATAATGTATATAATACTCCAGAAGGAATGACAGCAAGTAGTACAGGAAATGAATATGGAATATATGACTTATCAGGAGGAGCATCTGAATATGTAGCAGCATACTATAAAAATGGTGGTTCAAGTTATTTAAATAATGGAGACTCATTTGCAACCCAAAATAAAACAAGTGATGAATATTCAACAGCATATGAAAAAGATAAAAGTGAAGAAGCTAATGCATTCAAAAAAGGAGATGCGACATACGAAACTAGTGGTTGGAATTCAGATCATGCTGTATTTGTGTATTCGAACTACCCTTTCTTCAGACGTGGAGGTGTCTATAAATATAGTTCTAACGCTGGTGTGTTCTACTATTACTACTACCATGGTATAGCTAACAACGAAAACTCTTTCCGTATGTGTCTTGCAGTAGAGTAAGTTATATTTACAATAAAAAGAGGGTTCCTATTTTAGGACGCCCTCTTTTTATGCTGGAATGTTAGTTTTGTACTGCTTTTTGCCCTTCTTGAAACACGGCATATACATCATCGTGTTTTCCAAGTGTTCTGTAATGTGTTACAGGCTTAACCAAGATATCAGCTTTTGATTCTAAGAGAGCCTTTTTTAT
>CANRMR010000015.1 GCA_947631785.1 uncultured Clostridia bacterium
TTTAAATAATTTAAAATATTATTTGCTGAAAATTCTTTTCCTTCCGTTTCTAAAACATATTGCAAAATTTTGTTAAATGAAGTAATATCTTTTATATTTAACCTTTCTACTACATCTTTTAGCAATATTGAATCATAAACATCTGAAATATAATTAAGTTTTGACCTTTCATTATCAAAGGAAAATCTTTGTGGTAGGCTTCCCCATTCAAATATATCAAATAATAATTTTTTATAGTCCTTCTCTTTTGTTTTTGTAAGTTCTATAGCTTCTTTAAATGTTAATGGAAAAACTCTAAAACTCACATATCTACCAGATAAATCAGTTGATAATTCTAAAAATGTCATTTTACTATTAGAACCAGTTATAAAAATACTAAATTGATTTGTGATTCTTAAAGAATTAATACCCTTTTCAAAATCTTCAACTTTTTGCACTTCGTCAAGAAAAACATAATACTTATTTTTATCTTTTGCTAAACTTTTTATATAATCGTTTAAATCTTTTGCATTTTTAATAAAGCTATAATCTAATGATTCAAAATTTATATAAATTATATGCTCATCATCAATATTATTTTTTCTTATTTCATCTGTTATTTGAGATAAAATAACGGATTTTCCACTTCTTCTTAAGCCATATATTATTTTTATTAAAGATGTCTCATCATAAAAATCTCTTATTTCTTTTAGATATTTTTCTCTAATTAACATTGTACATCTCACCTCAAATATATTTTATCATTAAATTTTAAATTTGTAAAGTTATTTTGATGTATTGGAATAACTTTTTATTTTTTTAAGTTATTTTGATACAGTGGAATAAGTTTTTGTTTTACAATATTCTTAAAAGATTTTTGTTTTGCTTATACTATAATATGAATATTTTTCCTATTTTTGAAGATACTATAACACAAGTAGCTTTGAAAGGATTGATATTTTTATGGATAATTCTAATAAAAAATTTAAAGATTTTTTTTATAAGTTATTTGCATATTCTCCTAGAAAAGAATATGATTTTACTTTAATTGGAGCTGAAAATGAAGAAAATGCTACTGATACCTTGGATGAAGAAGATAGTAAAGAACAATTAGAACCTCTTTCAGATATTGATGAATATTTAGCTTTTTCACTTACTGATAATCTAAATTATATTAAGACAAAGTATAATAGTATGATAAATAGCGATATTAAAATAAGAGAATTTTCTTTAAATATACGTAATAGACGATATAACGCATTTATAATTTATATTGACGGTATGGTAGATAGCGAAATTATTAACCGTTTTATTTTGCATCCTCTTATGCTTAGAAATAAAGCAAATACCTATAATGGAAGTGTTGAAGAAGTAAGTGCTAATTCTTTGAAAAAGAATATTAAAATACAAAAAAAGGATAAGTTTGATTTAACTGAGTATGTTTTTAACAGCCTTCTTCCTCAAAATGATGTAACTAAGGCAACAAATTTTAATAAAATTATTCCTCAAGTTAACTTCGGTAGTTGTGCTTTGTTTGTAGATACAATAAATACATGTTTTGTTATGGATGTAAAGGGTTTTGAAAAAAGAAGTATATCTCCGCCTACTAATGAAATTGTAATTAAAGGTCCTCAAGAGTCTTTTATTGAATCTATTAGAACTAATACTTCTTTAATTAGAAGAGGTGTAAATAATGAAAATTTGGTTATTGAAGATATTAATGTTGGAAAAGTTTCTAAAACAAAATGTGCAGTTTGTTATGTTAAAGGAATTGCAAATAATGATTTAATTGCAGAAGTAAAATATAGAATTAATAATTTGGGTATAGATTATCTTATATCTTCTGGTCATTTAGAAGAACTAATTGTAGACCATCCAAATTCTACTATTCCACAAATTTTATGGACTGAAAGGCCAGATACAACTGTTACTTATTTACTTGAAGGACGAGTTATTGTTTTAATTAATGGAAGCCCTTTTTCTTTAGTTATTCCTGCTACTTTTTTTGATTTTTTAACATCAGTTGAAGATTCTAACTTAAGTTATAAATTTTCAAACATGTTAAAATTTTTAAGGATACTTTCTGTTTTTATAACACTTTTACTTCCTGGAATTTATATTGCAATTACAACATTTCATCAAGAACTTATTCCTTCAGAACTTTTGTCCTCTATAGTTGCAGCTAGAAGTTCTGTACCTTTTCCAGTTATTTTTGAAATTTTCTTAATGGAAATTTCTTTTGAATTAATTCGTGAAGCTGGATTAAGGGCTCCTTCTGCAATAGGTAGTACAATTGGAATTATAGGTGCAATTGTACTTCGGAGAAGCTGCAGTTAGTGCAAGTATTGTAAGCCCTATTTTAATTATAATTGTAGCAATTACTGGTCTATCTTCTTTTGCTATTCCAAATTATTCATTAAGTTTTCACTTTAGACTTAGTAGATTTGTTTACACAATTTTAGGTACATTAGGTGGATTTTTAGGAATTGCACTTGGACTATTTATATATCTTGGAATTTTGTGTAGTATTAAATCATTTGGAATACCTTACCTTGCACCATATGTTCCAATTACTCATGTTAGAAATTCTGGATATGCTTCAGACCCTATATGGAAAAGAGAAAAAAGAAGTGATGTATTAAATACCAAAAGGCCTAGAAAACAAGACCATATTAGTATGAAATGGAGACAAGGAGGAAAAATATAATGAACTCTGATAATAAAATAGGTTATATTGAAGCTATTTGTATTGTTGTAATTGTAACAATTACTAGCGTTTTATTAAATGAACCTAAAATTATTTTAAAAAATACAGGTTCTGCTGCGATTATAAACGTAATTTATATAACTATTCTTGCCTTTTTACTTGCATATTTGATTTATGCCTTATTTAAAAATTTTAAAAATTCAGATATTTTAGATATTGGAGAATATCTTGCTGGAAAAAAGCTAAAAGTTTTATTAGGAATTATATTTATTGGTCTAATACTATTTTATGCAAGTATTATTCTTCGTAACATCGGTGAAAATTTAAAGATAATATATTTTCAAAATGCGAATATCTCCTACCTTTTACTTTTATTTGTTTTACCAGTTGCAATTGTTAATTTTTTAGGCTTTAAAAGTGTAATAAAATGCAATTTAATAATGGTTCCTATTATTTTAATTGCAATTACAATTATATTTATTTTTACTGCTCCAGATTTTACTTACCAAAGAATGTTTCCTATATTAGGAAATGGCTTAGGTAGTATTTTTCTTCAAGGAAGTTCTTCTTTAGTTCTTTTTACTGGAGTTGCATATCTTTACTTTTTAATGCCATATTTAAAAGAAAAAAAAGATTTTAAAAAAATAAGCCTTATTTCTGTAGGTATATGTGCATATTCTGCAATTATAAGTGTTATAAGTTTATTATTTATATTTCCTTTTGTAATTCCTGGAAATGAATCTGTGCCTATTTATTTAGCAACAAGGGAAATATCTTTTGGTAGTTTTATAGAAAGAACTGATATTTTATTTATTTTAATTTGGATTTTAACCATATTTACTAATCTAAGTGTAGCTATAGCATTTGTTGTGCAAATTTTCAAAAAAATAACTAATATTTCTGATAGTAAATCTATTGTTTTTTGTTTTTGCAGTATATTATTTGCAATAAGCCTAACATACAATGATTTATTACAGCTCGATTTTGCTGAAAACACTGTTTTCTTATATGCCTTCTTTGCACTTGGTCTTGTTTTTTCTTTAGGAGTTTTAATTTTTGCAAATATAAAGCACAAACGTCAAAATAAAAACATCGCAAAGAAGGAAGGTGTTGTTTAGTTGTACAAAAAGATTTTACATTATACAATATTATTATTAATACTTTTTTCTTCATTTTTTATTGTTTCTTATGATTCAAGGCAAGAAAGTTTAGAAGACTTTGCATATTGTATGGCTTTAGGAATTGATGTAGGAGAAAAAGAAACATTAAAATTGAGTTTTCAAATTCCATCTGATTCTGGATCTAGTGGTGGTTCTGGTGGAAGCTCTGGTGGAAGTTCCGAACAGTCTACATCATCTATTGTTTATTCAATAGACTGTGAATCTATTGATTCTGGTATTAATTTAATGAACACATATATAACAAAGCAAATAAGCCTTTCTCATTGTATGGCAATTGTTATTTCAGAAGAGTATGCAAGTTTAGATGTTGCAGAAGTTATTTATACTTTGATGAACAAAGTTGAAATAAGTAGTAGTTGTCTTGTTGTTATATCACGAGGTAATGCCCAAGATTATTTAAATCAGGCAAGTTCTTCTATAGAAACTGCTTCTGCAAGATATTATGATTCGTCTGTTGTATCATCTTTTTCTACTGGATTAATAGATAAAATAACTCTTAGCGATTTTTTCTCGGCACTTAAAGATAGTTTTAGAGAACCTATTGCAAGTTTAGGCTCTGTAAATAATGTGGCAACACAAAATAATAACGATAACAGTTCTTCAACTCAAAAAGATGCAAACAATAAAGCTGGTGAATCTTCTATTTCTAACTCATCTAGTCATTCTGAAAATTTAGGACTTGCTGTGTTTAAAAATAGTAAATTAGTTGGAGAATTAAATGGAATAGAAACAGTTTGCCATTTAATAATTACTGGTAAACTTCAAAGTTACAATTTAACAATACCTGATCCATTTAATAGTACAGATAATATAGATGTGCATATTACATTAAGGAAATCACCTAAAATTAAGTTAAAAATTATAAATGGTTCTCCTTATATAGATATTGATGTTGCATTAACAGCAAGGCTTTTGTCAATGAATAATGAATCTGGCTACCTTACACAAGATAAATTGAAACTAATAGAAGAAACCTGTAACCATTATTTAAAAGAACAGTTAAATTCTTATTTATATAAGACATCAAAAGAATATCAATCTGATATTGCATGTTTTGGTAAATATGCTGCACCTAAATTTCTTACTTTAGATGACTTTTATAAATATAATTGGTTAGATAATTACAAAAATTCATTTTTTAATGTAAAAGTAGATACAAAAATGAAATCAGGATTTTTACTAATGGAAATGTAAAGGAGGTTTATCTATGCGTTTTATTATTCTTATTGCTTCTTTAGCTATATGTATTGAAACTATATTTTATGGTATATATGAATATAAACAATTAAAAAACAAATATGGTGGAGTTTCTGTTATAGCCCTTTCTGTTTTTATGTTTTTTTTCATTAATATTATGGTTTATTTAAGATAAAACAATTTCAAAATTAAATTGGGTACGTTGCTTTATACGTGCCCTTATATTACGTTTTTCGTAATTATTACAGAAGTTTTATCTTTTTTCTTAAAAACTCTTGTTTTTTTAGCGATTTTGTAGGATAATATATATGTAATATTATGTATTTTGAAAGTGGTGTAATAATGAAATATATTGATAAATTTTTGAAAATTTTAAAAACAGATAGAAATACTTTTTTTACATATATTTTAACTTTACTTTCTATATATATTTTGATAGATCGTGTAGTTGAAATGGTTATTTTATTTTTTAGTGGTATTGGTGTATCTTACTGGGGACCTATTACTTACACTTTTGCTTTAGCTTGTCCAGTTTTTGCATTTTTATTTTCAGGTGCTTCTAAATTTGCAGATTCAAAACAAACTAAATTAACACTATTTTATTTATATTATATTACTTTATATGTTGTTGGTATTTCTATGTTTGTTCAATGGATTAATTATGCTTTGTGGCTACTACTTCTTAGTGTTCCAAATTATATAGAAATTGTTACAGAATTTTCTGATTTAATACGTCCTGCATTTCAATCTATTGCAATATATTTACCACTTACAACATTTTACTCTCTTGTATTTAAGTTCTTATATACAAAAGTTAATGATACAATGAGTTTATATAAAAGTATTCAAGATTATTCTGGGATTGATTTATCTGATAAAAAAATTGGATGGGGACCATATACATGTGAAACAACTGTATGTATTGATACTAAAACTGGAAAACCAGTTAAAATACCAGAAGCAAAAAGGTTTGAAGCTATGCTTGTAATTGGTGCTTCTGGAACTGGAAAAACTTCTATGATATTTGAACCAATGATAGCAAAAGATTTAGAAAAAAAATTCTTCTTTAGAGAAGTTTCAAAAGAAATGGGATATACCGCATTAAAAACAGGAATTGCTACAATAACAAATCCTTACACTAATGAATATCTAAATGAACATTTTAATCTAAATATGTTAAGACCAGTAGAAGGAAAAGAAAAAATTTATAAAGCTTATATGAATAAAATGATTCAAGCAGATAAAGGTGATTATGGTATTATATATAAAGATATAGGAATTACTGCTGTTTCTCCAGATTACGAATCTACATCTCACGTTTTAGAAATTGCAAAGAATTATCAAATTGATGTTAATATAATTGATCCATCAAACCCAAATTCACTAGGACTAAATCCTTTTGTTTATGAAAATCCTATACAAACTTCTGTAGCTATTTCCTCTGTTTTATTTGCAATTCATAATTCTAAAATGGATGTGGAACTTGCTTATAGAGAAAATGCTGCAAACCAAGCTATTGAAAATATTTCAATTTTATTAAAAGAAATGTATCCTAGATTACATGATGGTGATTTACCTACATTAGAAGATGTATTAGATTGCTTAAATGATTTTAGTAAAGTCGAAACATTATGTCACAAGTTAGAAGAAAATGATGAATTAGCTAAGAAATATAAACTACAATTAGGTTATTTTAAAAAATACTTCTATGAAAATAGTATTGGAAGAAACGATATGGAAAAATTTACTTCTGCTAGTGCTGCTTCATTAGATAGCCTACTTCGCATATCTGGCGTTCGCAGTATTTTGTGCAAACGTGATTTGGAAGATAATATAAATTACGACAAAGCTTTGGCAAATGGTGAAGTAACTGTTGTTTGCACAAGACGAGGTGATTTAGGTGCAACTACTAATAAAGCGTTTGGTTTGTTCTTCTTAATGCTTATGCAATATTCAGTTTTAAGAAGACCTGGTAATGAAAAAAATAGAATTCCTCACTTTTTATATGTTGACGAATTTTCAGACTATATATGTCATGCAACTCAAAGTATTTTTACCCTATATAGAAAATATAGAGTTGGCACTGTTATATCTGCACAAAATATAGCACAACTTGGAAAAGATGATAAAGAAAAATATAAAGAGACTATTCTTGCTAATTGTTCTACAAAAGTAGCATTTGGTAATAATACTCCTGAGGATAATGATTGGTGGTCAAAGGAAATGGGCAAAAAAAGAGAATGGACATTTACAAATGATTATAAAACAGATAAAGGAGAATATGATCCTAATTATAAAAATATTAAATGGGAATGGAAAAATAATATTCAAAGCGGTGAAGTTCAGGCACTTAAATTTAAAAATTGTATAATTAAAACTAAAGATTTAAAGGGTAAAAATATTTATGCTAAAGGTAAAGTAGATTTTGTAGAATCTAAATATCATGAAAAGCATAATTCTAAATATTATAACTTTGATAAATTTACAAATGGTATTGCAGAAGAAGACGTATCATTCCAAAAGAAAAAAACAAATAAAAAATCTAGCTTTAATAATTTAGAAAATGATGAAATTGATCCAATACAAATGAATAATACAAATTCAAAGTATTTATTTGATAATGAAGATGCTATTTCATTTGATTTAAAAAAAGGAAAAAATAATAATTAATAATTAAAAAGATATATGTAATTTATTATACATATATCTTTTTTTTGTTATATATTATTTTCGTTTTTTGTAATTTCCTCGTTTTCTAGTAATTCTTCAATAACAATTTGTTTATTTTCATCTAATTTATATTTTGGAAGTTCTGGTAAATCTTTTAGTGAGGTATATCCAAACATTTTTAAAAATTCTTCTGTTGTTTCATACATTGTTGGTCTTCCTGGCGCATCTAATTTTCCTGCATCTTGTATTAAATTGTGTTCTAATAATTTATATATTGTACCATCTGAGTTTACTCCTCTTATCATTTCTATTTGTGCTCTTGTAATTTGAGGATTATATGCAATAATTGATAATGTTTCAAGTGCTGCTTGTGATAAATTTGGTTTATTTCTTTTATCAATAATAGGATATATATAATCATAAAATTCTTCTTTTGTAGCAAGCTGATAAGAATCTTCTACCTTTATAATTTGAATTCCTCTATTTTGAAAATCTTGCTTCATTTGTTCAATATATTCTATTATCTCTTCTTTTCCTAACTCTAAACTTGTTATTAATTCCTTCATTGTAACTGGTCTTCCTGCACAAAACAAAATGGCTTCTATAATTTGTTTTACCTTATTTTCTTCCATAATATTCTCTCTTTTCATCATTACTTTTCTTTAATGTCTATTTTTATATGAACATCTCTTAATTGTTCATTTGTAACTTTTCCTGGAGCTCCCATTAATAGATCTTGTGCTTTACTATTCATTGGAAATGCAATTACTTCACGAATGCTTTGTTCATCAGTAAGAAGCATAATCATTCTATCTAAACCAGGTGCAACTCCTGCATGTGGTGGTGCTCCATAATGGAAAGCATTAAACAATGCAGAAAATTTTTCTTCGATTACTTCCTTTCCATATCCTGCAATTTCAAATGCTTTTATCATTATTTCTGGGTCATGATTTCTAACTGCTCCAGATGATAATTCAATTCCATTACATACAATATCATATTGATATGCTAAAATATCTAATGGATTTTTAGAATTCAATGCATCTAATCCTCCTTGTGGCATTGAAAATGGATTATGACTAAATTCTATTTTTCCTTCATCTGATAATTCATACATTGGGAAATCAATAATCCAACAGAATTGGTATTCATCTTTATTTATTCTGTCTAATCTTAGCCCTAATTCTTGTCTTATTTCTCCAGCTAATGTTTCAACTCTTGGCATTTTTTCTGCAATAAAGAACATTGCATCTCCTGCATTTGTATTTGTTTGTTTTAGTAGCTTTTCTGTTGCATCGCTATCAATAAATTTAGCAATTGGACCTTGCAAAGTTCTATCTTCATTTACCTTTACCCATGCAAGTCCCTTTGCTCCGCACTCTTTTGTTGCAAATTCTATCATTCCATCATAAAATTTTCTTGGAACATCTACTACATTTGGCACACTAATTGTTCTTACAATTTGTCCCTTAAATGCATTAAACTCTACATTTTGAAAAATTTCAGTTACATCTTGAATAATAAGTGGATTTCTTAAATCTGGTTTATCTGTTCCATATTTTAGCATTGTTTCTTTATATGGTATTCTTGGAAATGGATAACTTGCAATCTTTTTATTTGAAAATTCTTTAAATGTATTATAAATCACTTCTTCCATTACGTTAAATACATCTTCTTGTGTTGCAAATGCCATTTCCATGTCTAACTGATAAAATTCTCCTGGTGCTCTATCTGCCCTTGCATCTTCATCTCTAAAACATGGTGCAATTTGAAAGTATTTATCTATTCCAGATACCATAAGTAGTTGCTTAAATTGTTGTGGTGCTTGTGGCAAAGCATAAAATTTTCCTGGATGTACTCTACTTGGTACTAAATAATCTCTTGCTCCTTCTGGTGATGACGAAGTAAGTATTGGTGTCTGAACTTCTAAAAATCCTTGATCAATCATTTGCTTTCTTAAATATTGAAGCACTTTAGCTCTTAAGAGTATATTATTTTTTATTTTTTCATTTCTTAAGTCTAAGAATCTATATTGTAACCTTAAATCTTCACGAACTTCTCTTTCTGAATTAATTTCAAAAGGTAGGTTTTTAAGTCTTTTTCCTAATATATCTATTTTTTCAATTACAATTTCAATTTCTCCTGTTGGCATATTTTTATTTATTGTTTCTTCATCTCTTAAACGTACTTTTCCTTCAACAGATACAGTTGATTCATTTGGTATTCTTGATGCAAAATCTACTAATTTTTCATCTCCTGATGTAACTACTTGGGTTATTCCGTATTGATCTCTAATATCTAAAAATACAACACCTCCTAGGTCTCTTACAACTGCTACCCAGCCTGCAATTTTTACATTTTTTCCTACATGTTCTTTTCTTAATTCTCCACAGTTATGTGTTCTATACTCATTCATTTTTTTACCCCTTTCTTACAATATCAAAAACTTCAGTCATTTTACCTAGTTTTTCCTAAAATGTCAAGCATTATTCTAAAATTCGAACCACATTCCACTATTTTTTAACTCTTTTATCTTTTCTGTATGTTCCTGACTTGTTCTTGTAAAATATACATTTCCATCTTTATCTGCTACGAAATATAAATAGTTTGTTTTATTTGGATTTAAGCAAGCTTCTATTGAACTTTCTCCTACTGATGATATTGGTCCTATTGGAAGTTTGCCTGCCATACCAGGACCTCTTGTATTGTATGGATTATATGTATTTAATTCATTTGCATATAAATCTCTTTCTCCTACTTCAATTTTTGCTGCATAATATGTTGTAACATCGCTTCCAAGAGACATATTCTTTTCTAGTCTATTATAAAATACACTTGCAATATCTTTTCTTGCTTCATCTTTTGTGCCTTCCATTTCAACCATAGATGCAAGTGTCATTATTTGATGAATTGAAAGGTCATTATTTAACATTTTTTCTTTATATTTTTCTAACTTCTTTTCTGTTTGGTCTAATAGCTTTTCAAATATTGTTTCTATTGTAAGATTTTCTTTTTCAAAATAATATGTATCTGGCCATAGGTATCCCTCTAAAGGATAATATATATCTTCATTTTTAATATCATCTGTTAAAAACCAATACTTTTGTATCAAAGAGTTAATATATTCTTCATCTTCTAATTTTAGATATACATCTTCTTCTGTAAAATCTGTATTTTCTGCAACTTCCTTTGCATACCATCTAATTGTTTTTCCTTCTAAAAAAGTAATTTTAGTACTATCTCCAAATACAACTCCTGTTTGCAAACTTTCAACTATTTGTTTTATATCCATGTTTTTATTTAATGTATATTCACCTGCTTGAAAATTTGATATATTGTTCAATTTTATATAAATTTTAAATGCATTTACACTTTTAATCAAGTCTTTTTCTTTTAAATTTTTAGCTATTATATTGCTATTAGAACCTATTTGAATATTTACCTTTATTTGTTCTGAGCTTTTACTTACTGGTCCTAATGAAATATTATACCATAGTATAGCCCCTATTACTATAGCAGCAATTAGGACTGCAATTACTATTATTATATATTTTGCTTTTTTTGATTTTTCCATCTTACTCTCCTTCTATTTTATCTACAATTTGTAATATTTTTTGTGTATTTATAATTTTATTATTTTTTACTGCTGTTTTTTTGCCTACCTCTCTTAATCTTGGTGCAAGTTCAATTAATAATCTTAAATATTTTTCTTCGTAATTTTTAATATTTTCAAAATTTATACATATTCCATCTTCTTCGTTTGTTATAATATCTTGAACGGCATTTTCTATCCACATTTTTCTATATTCAATGCTATCTAAGTTTGTAATATCGGCCAATTTAACTTCTTTCCAATTATAGTTTTCTGATGTATTATTGTTTAAATCCATACTTTGCCTTACATTATAATAATTTGTAAGATTTTTTCGTTTTACAAATCCAATCTTTCCATTGTCTGTTATTACTTTTACCCATTTATTTCCACTATTTTCAATTATAGTAACACTATCACCTTTTTTTAGCTTATCTACTGTTTTTGAAAATATTGTTTCCTTCCATTTTACTTTTGTATTTTTACTTAAGTTAGCTTTATTTTTTTCTTTGTCTAAATTTTCTATAATAACTGTATTTTCATTTTTTATATATGTAATTTCTATATTATACACTGTTTTTAATTCTGAAATAGGAAGATATAAAGTACCTTCTTTTTCTTTTATAGGATTTGTAAGTTCTAAAGTTACACCATTTAATTCTATTTTTGCTTCTAATGGTTTTATGTAACAAGTATGCATATTTGATGTTGTAATTATTTGTCTATCATCTTTGTTATAGAATAAATTTGCATCTAATAATTCTTTTATATCATTTATACCCATATAAACTACATTGTTATCTTCTACTATAATTGCTTTTTCTATTTTTTTACTTAAATCTTCGTTATTCAAAATAAAAGTAAGTTGTTTGTTATCTTCCCTTTTATAATTTGGAGCTATCCAAAAAATAAAAACAAGAACCATTAACATTATTAATACAACTATAACGTTTCTTTTTTGTTTATTTTTTTTCTTTTTTATTTTTTTCATATTTCTACCTCTTTTGCTATTATACTATATCATAAATTTTTATGTTAGTGAATATATATGTAAAAATTTTTTTTAAAAAGTTATTATATTATTTTTTTAAAAGCTCTTCCATTTTCCATAATTTTGTAGTATAATGATTATGTAAGATAATATAGGAGGATTTATTATGTGGCAAGTTTGGCTTGTAATTGCAGGCGTTTTTTTTGTAGCAGAAGCTATTACTATTGGATTTTTATTATTTTGGTTTGGAATAGGAGCACTACTTGCTATGATTTCAAGCTTTTTTACAGATAATTTAATTATACAAACTACTATTTTTGTTGTTTCGTCTACCTTGCTTCTTTTTCTTACAAAGCCATTTTTAAAAAAATTTTCTGTTCGCAAAGAAGATGAAACTGTTACAAATGCTTATTCTATTATTAACAAAACAGGAATTGTAACAAAAGATATTGACTCTATAAGTGGTTTAGGGCAAATTAAAATAGGTAGTGAAGTTTGGTCTGCAAAAAGCTTTGATAGTTCTAATATACCTAAAGGAACAAAAATTACTGTTGTTGATATTGATGGTGTAAAAGCAGTTGTGGATACTAAAGCTCCATCTATTGTTTAATTATAGTCTTATATATTAATTTTTTAATGTTATATAAATAAAAGGAGGGTTTTTTATGGCATTTTTAATTGTTTTACTTGTTATTATTTTAATAATAGCATTTATGTCTATTAAAATTGTTAAACAATCTGAGGTGTATATTATCGAAAGATTAGGTAAATATCATAAAATTGCAGATGCAGGTCTTACAATTATTATACCTTTTATAGATCAAGTTCGTTCTGTTGTTAGCTTAAAACAACAAACTATGGACATACCACCTCAAGGCGTTATTACAAAAGATAATGTTACAATTACAATTGATACAGTTGTATTTTATAAAATAACAGATCCTGCAAAGGCTGTATATGAAATTCAATCATTAAAGAAAGGTATAGAATACTTAGCAATTACTACAATTCGTGATATTGTTGGTAAGATGGACTTAGATGAAACATTTAGTTCTAGAGATGCAATTAATGATAAATTAAGAGCAATACTAGATGAAGCAACAGATCAATGGGGATGTAAAATTGATAGAGTTGAAATTAAAGATATTACACCACCTGCTGATATTCGTGATGCAATGGAGAAACAAATGAATGCTGAAAGAAATAAAAGAGCATTAATTCTTCAAGCTGAAGGTGAAAGACAATCTGCAATTACTATTGCAGAAGGACAAAAGGAAGCAGCAATTTTAGAGGCAGAAGCAGATAGAGAATCTAAAATAAGAAGAGCTGCTGGTGAAGCAGAAGCAATTAAACAAGTTGCTGAAGCTAAAGCTAAGGAAATTGAAATGGTATATACAGCTATGAAACAAGCTAACCCTAATGATAAACTTGTACAATTAAAATCATTAGAAGCACTAAAGGAAATTGCAGATGGAAATGCAAATAAAGTATTTATTCCATTTGAAGCAACATCTGCTTTATCTTCAATTGGTGCAATTAAAGAAGTTTTAACAGAAGATAAAGAAAAGAAAAAAAATAAAGAATAAAGATAAATAAAAAAATGGTATTGGTAAAAATCTATACCATTTTTTTTATTTATCTTTATTCTAATACAGCACCTATAATTCCAGCATTATTTCCCATTTTTGCAAGTACAATTTCTGGTACTTTTGGATTAAAATGTGGGTATTTATTTATTTTTTCTTCTAATTTATTTAAAAATATTTCTTTAAAATACACAAAACTTCCTCCAATACATATTGCCTCTGGTTCAAATATTTCTATCATGTTTATTATTCCAATTGCTAAATTATCTATATATTCATCAATAATCTTTTGCAAAGTTTCATTTTTATTTTCTTTTAAAATTATTTTAAGTATTTCTTCTCCTGATGTTTCTTTTAAATTAAATAGTTTCTCTACATTATTTTTAAATACACTCATTGCAGCATATTTTTCAAAACATCCATTTTTTCCACAATTACATCTAATTCCATCTTTTTTTATTATCATATGACCTATTTCAAATGCTTCACTTATATTTGAAGAAAGCATTTCATTTTTAATAAAAACACTACTTCCTATTCCTGTTCCCAAACATAAAAAAACGGCATCTTTGTATTTTTGCATATTACCATATTTTTTTTCGGCTAAACTTGCACATTTTGCATCATTTCTAACTTGAACTGGAATTTTAAAGTATTCTTCTATTTCTGCCTTTAATGGATAATTTTTTAAATTTAAATTTACAGTGTATATATTGCCATATTTATCTACTCTGCCTGGTACTGCAATTCCAATTTTTTTTATTTGTTTTTTCTCTATATTTTTCTCACATAATATCTTTTCTATCATTTGTATTAATATATTTTTTAAAATATCAGAAACTTTACATTTTTCATCTAGTGTTAAATCTTTTTGTTTCTGTTCAATAAGATTATCATTTTCATCAATAATGCCAACAGCTATATGACTTCCTCCAATATCTACTCCTATTTTCATTCTTAATATCATTCCCTCTTTCTAAGTCATAGATATGGCTTAAAAAGAATTAAATTTTAAAAGATATTTAACAACTCCAAAATTGTAATTCTTTTTAAGCCCTTCTTTTTTTAAGGCACGGTTTATGAATTTTCCGTGCCTTTTTGTTTTAAATTGCATCGAATAAGAAACCACCCATATATACTTCAATACAAGGTACAAGTACTACAAGTACAAAGAATATTAGTACAACACCTACAATTGAATATACAGCTTCTGGTAACACTTTCATTATTTTTTGCATTGTATTGTCTATATCAATTTCCATATATTCTACCAATTTTTCCATCATTTCAGATAGATTTGTCTGCATTCCTATTTTTAACATTTCTATTATCATTGAAGATGACAAATTAGACTTTTCAAATGGCTCAATCCAGCTTTGTCCAATTAAAATGTTATTTATTGATGCTTCAATCATAGAAAGCATTACATAATTTTTAACAACATTTTTACTAACTTCTAGTGATTCTTGAATTCTCATTCCATTGTTTAAGTTAAGAAGCATTGCTTTTATTAGTCTAGAAAAGTCTAAAGCATATATAAGTTTTCCAAATATAGGCATAGTATATTTAAAATAATGATAATTATATTTTCCTTTTGGAGTATGAACATATGCTACAATTGCAGCAACTATTGCAACAATAATAATTACAGGTATATACCAGTATAATATTAAATTATCTATTACACTTGAAAACCATACAGTTATTCCTGGTAATTTTGCAGAAGATCCAACACTATCGAATACATTTTGTATTGCGGGTACTGCCACAATTGTTCCTACAAATAACATAACCAAAAGTAACACAAAAGTTATAATGTTTGGTATTAAAATTCCTCTTACTTTTTTGGTTATTTTATCTGTATCTTCTAGATATTCTACTGCCTGTTCTAAAGAAGTTGTAAGCGATCCAGATAGTTCTCCTACTTTTATCATATTAATATATAAATATGGAAATACATCTGAATAATATTCCATTGTTGTGTACATATTTTCTCCTGATTCAAGACCAGCTAATATGTCTTTTAAAATTTCTCTTAATGTAGCATTTTCTGTATTTCCAATAATGGTTGAAAGAGCATGAATATTGTTGAAATTTGCTTTCTTCAAAAGATAAAAATTTTGTGTAAATATAATTAAATCTCTTCTTGTAATTTTTTCTGTTTGTGCAAGTGCAGAATTTAATTTTTCCCATGTTGTCATTTGTGCTCTTTCTTTTGCTCTTACAATATTTGCTGTATCTATATCTCCAATTACCTCTCTTATGTCTTTTATGTTCCTCTTTGTTCTTTTTGTTTTTATAATTGCTCTATTTACCTGTACAATTTGAATTGGTGTTATATTATTTCTTTTTAGCTTTTTTACTAGACTAGATTTATTTATTTCTTCTACCCTATTTCTAATAATAACACCTTTATCTGTTACAGCTCGATATACATATACCGCCATATTTTCCTCCTTCCGCTTTATATATTCATTCCTTTTTCCTTTTTTATTCTCATTTGCATTATAGTACGGTTTAAGACTTCTATATTTTTTTCTTCTATTTGTGCTTTTGCTTGTTCTAATGTTATTTTTTCTTCTACAAATAATTTTGCAATAGAATTAATTAATCCTATACTTCCTTTTTCTAAGTTACTTTGTATTGCATCTTCTATTTCTGATACACTTATTTTTTCTTTACGAATTAATCCTGCTACGATATTATCTACAACCATTACTTCTGGAACAAGAACTAATTTACCATCTGTACCTTTTAGCAATCTTTGCGATATTACTAATTTTAATAAAGAAGATAATAAATATTTAACTGTTGCTTGATCTCTTATTTCATAAAAATTAATCATTCTATCTATAGTTTCTGCACATGATTTTGTATGAAGTGTTCCGATTACTAAATGACCAGATTCAGCTGTTTCTATTGCAGCTTCCATTGTTTCTTTATCTCTAATTTCACCGATAATTACAATATCACAGTCTTCTCTTAATGAGTTTTTAACACCATCACTAAAACATAGAGAATCTTTTCCAACGCCTACTTCTTTTTGCACAATTACAGATTTTTTAGATGTATGCTTGTATTCTATTGGGTTTTCTAATGATAGTATTTTTTTGTTTTGTGTCTCATTTATTTCATTTACTAATGCATTTAAAGTTGTAGTTTTACCTGAATTTGTTTTTCCTGTAACTAATATTAATCCTTGTGGTTGAAATGTCATTCTCCTTACAATATCTGGTACACCTAAATCTTTAAATTGTGGTAATTCTTCTTTTATTAACCTTAAAGTAAATATTGGTATATCATTTGATAATGATATATTTACTCTTAATCTTATATTTTCAAATTCATGCGATGTGTCTAATTTTTTGGTCTTTTTAAACGTTGTATCCTTATCAACATTTCCTCTTATAAAATAATCATATATTTCTAACATATCATCTTCTGTTAAAATTTCGCATTCTTCTATTGGAATTAAATCTCTTATTATTCTCAGCATTGGTTTTAAACCGCATATTAAATGAATATCTGATGCATCTTTTTCTATCGCAATTTTTAAAATGTCATCCATCTGTATCATTTGTTTTCCTCCTTAATATATTAATAATTTTTTATTAATTTCTTCTAAATTTGTAACTCCATTTATTACTTTATGTATAGCATCAATTACCATTGGTTTATATGTCTTAGTTTCTAATGCAGCTTCTTTTAATTTTAAAGTTGATGCATCTTGTGAAATTAGTTCCTTTATTTTGTCATCTAAAACTAAAACTTCAAAAATTCCTATTCTATCATAATAACCAATTTCATTACATTGACTGCAACCTACAGCATCATAAGTCATTTTACCCTTAAGGTCAAATTTGACATTATATTTATTTCCAATATTTTCTATTATTTGCATTTCAGAAGCTGTGAATTCTCTTTGTCTTTTGCAATGTGGACATAACTTTCTTACTAACCTTTGCGAAACTGTAGTTGCAAGTGTACTTGAAATATCATAATTTGATACTCCCATTTTTCTAAGTCTTGTAATTACCTCTACTGCATCAATTGTATGAATAGTAGATAATACATAATGTCCTGTTTGTCCAGCTCTAAATGCAATTTCAGCAGTTTCTTTATCTCTTATTTCTCCAACTAAGATAATATCTGGATCTTGTCTTAGTATTGTCCTTAGTGAATTTGCAAATGTTGTTTTAGGATCTACTTCAATTTGGTTTAATCCCTTAATTCTTATTTCAACGGGATCTTCTATTGTGGTAATATTTACTTGTGGCATATTTAAAAAATCTATTATACTATATAAACTTGTTGTTTTTCCTTCTCCAGTTGGTGCTGCCATAATTGTAATACTGTTTTTCTTATCAAAACTTTTTCTAACTATTTCATCATTGCCTGGAAAACCTAATTCATTTAGTTTTTTAATACTAATATTTTTCTTTAATAATCTTAATACAAATTTTTCGCCATATATATTTTTTTGTGATGACACACGAATATTATAGTCTGGATAAAGTATAATTCTTCCATCTTGTGGTTCTTGTTTTTCTTGATGCATATTTGATATTGCCTTTAACCTTCCTATAATTTGATGCTGCTTTTCTTTTTCTATTTTTGTAACTTCAAATAGTTCCCCATCTATTCTGTACCTTACCCTAAGTTCTTCTTCCATTGGCTCGAAATGGATATCACTTGCTCTTTTTTCCATTCCTGTTTTTATAATATTATCAACAAGCGTTGTAATATTATCAGAATCTACATTAAAGCTTTCTGCTGTTTTTCCATGCATTCCCTGTATAATATTATCTATTATACTTTCAAATGTAATGTATTTTTCCATTATTAAACCTTTATTTAATAATAGCAATCTAACAGTTGATACATTTCTTTTATTGGCCGTGTCTGCAAAACAAACTTTTATTTTTCCATATGAAATTTCAAATGGTATAACCTTATTTTTCTTCATTATATCATGTGAAATATACTCTTCTGGATCAATTTTTATATCATCTAAATTTAGATAAATAGATTTTTCATCTAAAATTTCACCTATAGCTTCAATTAGTCTATAAGAATCACATAAATTTAATTCATATAAAATATCACCTATTTTTTTATTTGGATGAGATTTTTGGTAATCAAGAGCTGCCTGAATGTCATTTTCATTAATTAACCCTTTTCTTACAAGCTCAATTCCTAGTGGCTGTTTCCTTTTTGTTTCCATATTTATATCCTCCATTCTTTTGTATTTCCTACTTTAATTATATAATATTTTTACTCCGTTTTCTATGCATTAGGCTATATTACTATAATTTTCCTGTAATTATTTAATTTATAATTTTATAAAATTTATGGCAAATTATATTCAAGTGTTTTTACTTTTGACCCCTGCTCAATCTTTTCATTTCCTTTACCAGTATATTCTATTAATATGGATAACATATTATTTTCATCTTTTTTTAACGTTGCTTTTATTTTATTACTTATTCTTGCTTCATTTCTATATATGCCACTACTTGTAAATGTATATTTTATCTGCTCATTTGTATTTTCATTATATAATAATATATATTGTTCATTTTCATCTATGTCTAATGTTTTTATTCCAACTGTTTTTATATCTTCTATAAATGAACTATTAAATTTTTGATATTCTATTGCAAATATTCCTTCGCTATCAACATATTGTATATTGTTATAAAATACGGTTGATATTTTGCTTAAAATACCAATAGCTAAAACAGTTACAGTAATATAAATAATTAATGATTCTAATGTAATTGCTCTTTCGGATTTCATAAAAACCTCCTTGTTTGCTCTGTTTCAAATTATATAAAATCCATTACACCGCTTTTGTAATTATTGTTTTAATCTCTAAAGTTTTTTGTTTATTTGTTACTTCATACTCTGCTTTTACCGTTATTTGTTTTACAACATCTTCTAAAGAAGTATCATGTTTTATATCATCTCTATAATTTTCTATTTTTATTGTAATTTTATATCCATCAATTTTAACATTATAACATTTATTGCTATTATCTACTTGTATCTCTTTTGCTCCAAGTTTTTCTAATACTTCTGAAATCTTGCTATTTTCTTGCACAATAACATCATCGTAATTTAAACCTTTTATATTTTCTAATATATTTGTTATATTTGCAGTTGCTTCTGAATTTCTTTTAGTTTGCACAGTTACACTATATATTTGGTAAGATAATGTTGTTATAATTGATACAAATATAACAATAACAACAGTTGCAATTCCTACATCAATTCCACTTAAACCTTTTTCGCTTTTCAGAATTTTATTGTTCATTTTTACTCCTTTATTAATATATTAAAAAATTATTTATAATTAGAAAAATAATATTTATTACACATAAGTAATATCCAATTGGCAATTTAATTTTTTCTTGTTTTTGTACTACCTTATTCTTTTTTCTTTTGATACAGTTTATTAAACATGTTATAGCAATCCAAATTAAAGTAAACAATATCGTATAATAAGATATAATTTCACCTGAAAAAATAGCTATTATCACTAATAATTCTAATATTTGTATAGTATAGTTTGTATCTAACTTTCTTTTTAGTATACATGTATCTATTAGAACAAATAATGTCATTAAGATTAAATATATAACATATCCATATATATTTTTTTGTTCAAATACACATACATATATTATATATATCATATCGATTATAAGTCCATATCCTAAAACAGATTTTTGAATTTGCTTTTTTTCTTTATCAATTCCAGCAATAATAAATAAAGCACAAAAATATAAAAGTCCTAACATTAGTAATACTGTCTTTTCTGTGAAAATATAATTCCAATTAATAGAAAAACTTTTAGCATAAAGCAAAAAAACAATTCCAGACAAAATTTCTAATAAAAAATAACGAATACGAATCTTTTGCTTGCAATATCTACATTTTCCTCTTAAAAATATATAGCTAAATATAGGGATTAAATCTAGTATAGCAAGTTTATGATTGCAGTTAGGGCAATATGAGTGTTCGTGTGTTATATCTTTTTTTAGTGGTATTCTGTATACTGCAAGCGTAAAAAAGCTACCAAAAAAAGCACCCATTATAAAAAAAATTACATCCATTATATATTCCATTTTTTACTTCCTCTTTTATTTTATAGTTAAACCATAATATATCCTGTTTTAGAAAATAGGCATATACATATTTTATGCATATGCCTTAGATTTTTTTATTTGTATTATTCCCAATATAAATTCATAGCATTTTGGAATTGTTCATCAGTATTTTGTAATTGTTGTTGTTCATTTGCTGCTGCGTCTTTATATTTATTAACTCCATTTTTAGATTTTTGGAATATACCATTATCTCCTAATGCAAGTGTTAATGATACTCCAGCTAGGATAATTAATACAATAATTGTTATAACTAATGCAACTAATGTAATACCTTTTTGTTCTTTTAACATAAAAAATTCTCCTCCTTTTTATTTTTATTTATTTTGTATATTTATTATATAAATATAACCTAAGTTATTTTGTTCCTTTATTTCTATTTGTGTTTGCTAAGTAGTCATTTTCGTCAGGAACTTCATTTGTATTTTTATTTGTTTGTTGTGTATTTGTATTTGTCTCTTGTGTATTTGAGTTATTATTATTATTATTATTATTATTATTTGTTGTACCAGCATTTGTTTGTCCTTGATTTTGAACGCCATTTGTTTGTGTAGTATTTGTTGTTATAATACTTTCAAATGGATTTGCTTTTCCTTTTTTATAGTCTTTTGCTTGCTCATATACAGAAAGATCAGTTCCATCAATTTCTCTTGTTACAATAACTTTTGTTGTATCTGCTAAAATATCATTTTCCATACTTTCAGTAACGGTTTTTGACGTTTTATATTCCTCAATTGTAGGTACTACTTTGCTAACTGGTATATAATCATAAAATAATACACCTAAAGCAAGTATAATCGCAAGTAATAATAATAACATTATTATAATTTCTTTAATAACTGTTTTCAACTTCTACCTCCTTAGATATTATAAAGTATTATTTACTGTATTATTTACTGTGTCATTTGCTGTATTATTTGCTGTATTATTTATAGAATTATTTGTTGTTACGGTATTTGAAGTATTATTATCGTTATTTGTTGTATTTGTATTTTCATCTTGTTCAACTGTATTTGCAGGATTTTGGACAGATTCGATATTATTAATATTTACATTTTGTACTGTAAATGTTGCTTGAAGTGTTCCTCCTTGAGAAATCAACTTAAAGTTTTCTATTTTAAATCCAAGAGTTGCATCATCTTCTATCTCTGAAATACAATCTATTATAGACACATATTCACCACTTAATGTAAAATTCAAATTATAAGATTTTTGTGCACCTGTATAGCTATTCATAACTTCTAGTTTCATAATAAGCTCATTTTTTGTTGCATAATTTCCAAGTTTTGTCCATAAATACTCTATTTCATAATTTTCATATAAGTTTATATTACTATTTTCTTCGTCAGAATTATATAATATTAAATCTGCATAATCTTCTTTTTGTTTTTTAAGTTCAGTTGCTTTTTTTTCTAAGTTATCAATTTCACTTTTATAAGTAACTTGTTCTTTTTGATTTACGTTTGCAATTAAGCTCTCTAATTCATCACTATCATCTTTAATCATAGCAATAGATTTAATTTGAAAATCACCAATTTTTATACCATTTACTAGTGCTACTATTATTATAATAATGACGATTCCAATTAAAACACTAATTAAATATTTTCTCATGGCAATTCTCCTTCTATGGTAACTTTTACAAGTCCATCTTGTTTTTGTCCACTACTAGATACAACATTTACTAAAATATTGTCTGCTTTTATTTTTGCTTTCAAATAACCTAAGTACTCATAATTTTCTGCTTGGGCATTTATAACAATCTTTTTATTACTTGTATTTTCAATTGATGTAATTTGTGCTTGTTTTGGTATAATATCCATAATTTGGCTAAGCAAAACTGGTATTGCCTTTTTGTTTTTTAATATTTCTTCTTTTTCTTCGGTTATTTTTCTTAAGTTCTCAATTGCTGATATATATTCATTTGTTTTATTAGATATTTTTGTATTATCGTCTTTTACTGTTTTTATTTTTGCTTCTACTGCTGTATCTGCTATTTGAATTTCTTCTTTTTTATTTTGTACTTGAAATGCTAAAACTGCTGAAAAAACCAAATAAACAATTAATACTAGAATAACTCCTCCTAAACTACGAAGTAAGTTTTTTTCTATCGGAGTAATAGGTTCAAAAAAATCATTTTGTAATTTTCCATCTTTTGTTCCTTCTTTATTTTTTCCTCCGATTTCTTTCTTCATCCAATTTGGCATATGATGTTTTGTATTTTCATGTAAGAAATTTATACTAATAAATCCCTCATCTATCCCTTGAAGTCCTAATGCTATAGCAGAGTTTACTTCAATATAATCTTTCATATTATGAATAGATGAATTATTTTTTAGAAAATGTGGTTTTAATATTTCGCATTTTACATTTGGCATATATTGTTCAAAGTAAATGTCTATATTATTTATAACAGAAGCTGTTCCTGTAATATATAATTTATCAATTCTTTCTATACTATTATTTACTATATTAGATACTTTTTCTACTGTAGAATATAAGACTGGCATGATATCTTGCAAATATGGATTTTCTTCCATCTGTAAATCATTTGCTGCATCTGTATATATTGTTGTATTTTTACATTTTTCATATGCCTTTGCGTATGAGTTTTCTTTTTCCCAAATTTTGTCTAAAGCTTCATTAATTCCTTCGTCTATTATTTCTATATCATATATTTTTTGATTAATTATTTTTGTAATTGTTGTTCTTTCTTCTAGGTTTACAATCATTATATTTTCTTTTTCATTTTCGCTTATTAAATTACTAATAGCAATTGGTAATGGAGCTATAGATTGCAATTTGCTACCTTCAAATAATGATTTCTTTCTTGTAAGTTCTGCTTTATTGCTTGCTATATGAATTACTTTAATCCTTTCTTTATTTTCTACATCATCTGCAACTATATATCTTGTTTCAAAAGCAGTTACATTTTGTTCCTTTTCTTCACATACTGTTTCAAATTCTGTTCCAATTACATTTTTTAAATCTTTTGAATTTAATATATTGATAATTGAAAAATAATCATAAATCTCATTTGAAGAATTTATACATATTGGAGTTTTATAACTAAATGTTTCAGATATAATTTGTTTAATTGCTTCTTCTAAATCTTCAAAGAATTTTATTCCAAATGCATCTACTTTGACAATGCCATCATCTTTTTCTACTTTTGCATATTTAATTAAATTATTTTCTATATATAAACCTAAACTACTTGGCATTGTATTTCTCCTTTGCTTATATTTATACATTTTTATATTTTGCATATAGAATAATTTAATACTGGTAAATATTATTAAAAAAGTATAATATTCCTACAAAATATTTGATTATATTTTATAATTTTTTAAAAAAATGTCAATAGTTTTAATAGAGTTGTCATGTAAATGTAATATATTCGTAATATTTATTTTTTTCTAATTAGTTTACAAATATAAAATCCATCTTGTTTTTCATTTGGTAATATCTTTTTTTCATAATCATACATAAAATTAGAATTATCTTTCAAAAATTCTTTTATTTGATTTTGATTTTCTTCTTTTAAGATACTACAAGTAGAATATACTATTGTTCCTCCTATTTTTATATATTTCGAACATGTACTTAATATTTCCTTTTGTACTTTACATATTGTATTTATTTCTTCTTTACTTTTTTGCCATTTTATATCTGGTTTTTTCTTTATAACCCCTAATCCCATACATGGAACATCTAATAAAATTTTGTCAAATTTTTCTTTATACTCCTTATTATATTTACTTGCATCTTGAACTTTAGTATTAATTATTGTAATTCCAAGCTGTTTAGCCTTTTGTTTTACAAGTTTTAATCTATTCTCATGAATATCCCATGCAATAATTTCTCCTTTATTTTTCATTTGTTCTGCTAAATATGTTGTTTTTCCTCCTGGTGCACTACATGCATCTAGTACAACTTCTCCTTCTTGTGGATTTAATATAAAACTTGCAAGTCCTGCTGACAAATCTTGAATTGTAAAATATCCTTTTTTAAATAAATTAGTATTTGAAATATTTTTTAGTTTTACATGCAAAAAATTTTCCATGTTGGTTTCTTCATATGGTATTTTATTTTTGTTTAATTCTTCAACAAATTGGTCTTTTGCTATATTTAAATAGTTTATACGTATAGTAATTTTTGGCTTTAAAGTACTATTTTTGCAAATTTGTTCTACTTCCTTTTCATCATATTCATCAAAAAGCTTTTCTACGATCCAAAGTGGCATTGAATACACTTTTGAAATTTTAGTTTTATTATCTTTTATTTCATATAATTTGTTATAATCTTCTTTTTGTACTTTTCTTAAAATTGCATTTACAAAACCAGTAGATTTAGGTAAATATTTTTTTGTTAAATTTACACTTTCATTAACAGCTGCAGATTTTGGTACTTTATTTAAGAATATAATTTGATATATAGCTATCCTTATTATGTTTTTAATACTACAAGATATTTTTTTTAATTTTATCTTTGAATACATTTCAATAATAGAATCTAATGTTATCCTCCACATTGTAACTCCATAAACTAATTCTGACAAAAAACTTATGTCTTTTTCTTTTAGTTTTTGTCGATTTTTATTTATATATTCATCTAAAACAATGTTAGAATAAGCATTTCTATTTTCAATTTCATTTAATATTTTAATTGCACTTTCTCTTACATAATCTACTTTCATATTTACAACAGTTCCTTCTTTTTTTTTATCATAACATATTTTTTCTTATTTTTGTATAATTTATTTTATTTTGGTAAAAATGTAAATAATATAAAAATTTGGAGGTTGATAAAAAATGGCAACACAAAAACATATTATTATTACTGGTAACTCTACTGTTTCTTGGAAAGATGCAATAATTCAAACAATTGCAGAAGCTTCTAAAACTATTGATTATTTAGAAAGTGTAAAAATTTTAGATCAAAGAGCTACAATAAATGGCAAAAAAATAACAGAATATTTTGTAGATTTAGATCTAAGCTTCACAATAGAAAGAGATAGAGATTAACTTATTTTGAAGGAGGTATTTTAATGGAACCTATAAAAACACAAAAAGAATATCAAACTTATGTAGATAAAAAATCACCTAATTCACCAATTTTAAAGAATTGCTTTAATGCATTTTGGGTTGGAGGTCTAATTTGTTCTATTGGGCAAATAATTTTAAACATTTGTAAGGATAGAGGTTTGGATACTCAAATGTCTGGCACTGTTGTTTCTATTATTTTAATTGGTATTAGTGCATTTTTAACAGGTCTTAATATTTTTAACAAAATTGGTAAATTTGCAGGAGCAGGTTCTTTGATTCCTATTACTGGTTTTGCAAATTCTATTGTCTCTCCTGCTATGGAATATAAGTCTGAAGGATATGTAATGGGAGTCGGTGGAAAAATGTTTACTGTTGCAGGTCCTGTATTGGTATTTGGTATATCTGCTTCTATATTAGTAGGAATTATTTATTTAATTTTTAATACGCAAAGTATTACATTTGTATAAAAGGGGGTTTTTATGGAAAAATTAGGTAAACAAACAGTTAAATTTAATACTCCACCTACTATTTTTGAAACAGCAAGTATAGTAGGTCCAAAAGAAGCTGAAGGTCCACTAGCTGATTATTTTGATAAATGTTTAGAAGATGAATTTTGGGGTGAATCTACTTGGGAAAAAGCAGAAAGCAAAATTATTAAAGAGACTGTAAATACTGCAATTGCAAAATCTGGTATTGCTTCAGATGAGATTGATTACTGCTTTGCAGGTGATCTATTAAATCAATGTATTTCTTCTAGTTTTGGACTTAGAGAATTAAATATACCTTTTTTTGGTATTTTTGGCGCTTGTTCAACATTTGTGGAGTCTTTATGTCTTGCTTCTGTTTTTTTAGAAGCAGGCGCAGGAAAAAATATTTTATGTGCAGCATCTAGCCACTTTTGTAGTGCTGAAAAGCAATTTCGTTTTCCACTAGAACTAGGAAATCAAAGACCTCCTAGTTCCCAATGGACTGTAACTGGATCTGGTGCTGCAATTGTAACTAAAAATGGCACAGGACCTTTTATTACGCATATTACACCTGGTAAAATTGTAGATATGGGAATTAAAGATGCAAATAACATGGGAGCTGCAATGGCACCTGCTGCATTAGACACTTTAATTACACACTTTAAAGATACAGGCAGAAACCCTAGCTATTATGATGTAATTTTTACTGGAGATTTAGGATATGTTGGTAAAGAAATTTTAATTGAAATGAGTGAAACTAAAGGTTATCAAATAAAGAATAATTACAATGATTGTGGTGTACTTATTTTCGACAAAGAAAATCAAGATACACATTCTGGTGGCAGTGGTTGTGCATGTATTGGTTCTGTTTTTTCTGGATATATTTTTAATCAAATGAAGGCAAAAAAATACAAGAAGGTATTGCTAATTGCAACAGGTGCACTAACTAATTCGACTACTGTTCAACAAGGTGAAAGTATTCCAGGAATTGCACATGCAGCCTCAATAGAATTATAAAGAAATTTTTTTATTCTATTTTTACACATAATATAAAATATTTCTTTTATTTTTACTCGAGGCTCTCCCACCGACGCTGTAACAACGCTTACGCGTTTAACAGCCTTCGGCGGTCCCCACATAGCACCTCGCAAAAATAACGAAATATTTATATTATGTGTAGAATTATAATAGTATTTTGCAATGTTATTAATTTTACAATAATTATGTAAAGGAGAAATTTTATGGAATTTTTACAAAATATGGATTGGATGCAATTATTAAGATGCTTTGTAGTTGGCGGATTGATTTGTATTGTTCGGTCAAATTTTAATTGATAAAACTAAATTAACACCTGCTAGAATTTTGGTTATTTTTGTAACAACAGGTGCAATACTTGGAGGTCTTGGTATTTATCAATATGTAGTTGATTTTGCAGGTGCTGGTGCAACTGTTCCTCTTACTGGATTTGGTTACAATTTAGCTAAAGGTGCAATTGAAGGTGTTAAAGAATCTGGTTTAATTGGCGCATTTACAGGTGGAGTTAAGGCTTCTGCAGGTGGAATTGCTGCTGCTGTATTTTTCGGCTATATTGCTTCTTTAATTGCTAAACCTAAAATGAAAAAACAATAGCAAATTTAGCTATTGTTTTTTCCCCATTTTATTACAAATTCTTCTGGTATTTTCAGATTACCTTTTCCAACACCCATATCTATATTAGGTTTATTTTTTCCATGATAATCGCTTCCACCACTTTTATAATATCCTCTTTCATTGCATAATTTTATTAATTTATTAATTTCATTTTCAGAAAATGTACTATGCATACATTCTATTCCATCTATGTCATATTTATTTAAAATATCATCTAATAACTTATCTTTATCTTTTGCCCATTTATATATGTATATGTGAGGCAAAAATACCAATCCTTCTGCATTTTTTATTGCACTTATTGCCTCATCTATGCTTGGATAATCTTCAGTTTTATCTATAAACCAAAAATTACTTTCATCTCCACAATATTTTTTTGAAAATGTATCAAATTCTTCCCATAAATCTTCTGGAAGTTTATTTTTGTTTTCTTCATGTTTTTTTATTTCTCTGTATATAGTTACACTTGCCCAATCATTTTTAGGATTCCAATTTATTTTTTCTTTTTCTTCCATTGTTAATCCTATTTTACTACATTTTTCATATAGGATATTAAAATATTTTGTTTGAATTTTATCCCTTGTTTTATCTTTATAATATTCTTTTACCCATTTTTGCATTTTATGTATATTTATATTATATCCTAAAACTTCTATTAATTTTTTCCCATAACTACACTTAATTTCGATACCAGGTATTATTATACCATTATAGTATTTTTTTACATCTATGTTATTTAATTCATTATAACAATTACAATTATCATGATCTGTTATAGAAATATATGTTAATTTTTTTTCTTCTGCTTTTTTTAATAATTCAATTACTGTATTTGTTCCGTCAGAATATGTAGAATGCATGTGTAAATCTATCATTTTGTTTCTTCTCCCTTATTTAATTTTTCAAAATATTCAACTTCTTCTTTATACAAATTTTCCCAAGCTTTTAAGCCTGGTAATCTTTCCGGATCTTTTTTTTCTAAAATTTCTTTAACTATTTGCAATTCCAAATTATAATTATTTACTGCATCTTTTCTTCCTATTTCTCTTCCATATTCTATTTTACTTAAAGCCTCTTCCTTTGCATCTGTTCCCTTTTTGCAAAATATTTCCCTTGGTGTATCCATCATTCTAACAAAAATTGATATTTCATCTATTAATTCTTGATCATAAAACTCTGATACTGTCTTTGTAACTCCTTCATATGATGCATCATGATATGATTTTTCAACCCATCTTGCTGTTGTGCCTGTAATTAATGACGTTGCATATCTAACAAAAGTCGCACCATAACTTTCAAGCTTAGGAACTGCCATAATATCCATTTTTATTTTATAACCATTATCTTTAAACTTTTTAGCTAAATCTATAAATCCATCTGTATCTCTTAAGGCTCCTTCATATATAACATTATAATTATTATTTATTAATTCATCTATAATTTTATTTTTTACTTTATTTGTATCACCATGTAAAATTCTATGTGTTATTTCAGGATAGTTTTTTGCTACATCTTTATAATATGGATGCATACTTCTTAATTCGTCAAAATCTACAATTATTGCATTATCATTTAGTTCTTTTTTTGCTGTTGACATAACTCTTGATTTTCCAGCTCCCGACTGTCCACCGACTATAATTAATTTTTTATCATTAGATGGACTTTCACCCGTGGTAATAGCTATGTATGCAGCATTTTTATATTCTTCAAACATTTCATTTGATAGTGTATATATCTTAATTAACTTCTCTAATTCATTCATACTTTACCTCACAATATTTTTTTATAGTTTCTAAATCATTATCATATATTTTTTTTCTATCTTTTAATAATTTTGTTAATTCAAAGTTTACTTTTTCATCTCTATTATTCTTATATTCTTTTATTTTTTCAGCAATCATTGGTGCGATTTTTTCAATAGCTATTTCCATTCCACATTTTTTTAATATTTCATCATTCATAACTTTTTAATCCTTTTTTATTAATTTTAATAATAAGCAAATATTATTAGTTTTTATTTGCTTTAAAACAATTCTTATTTTAATTATATAACAAAATAAGTTTTAAAAAAACATCATTCATAATTTATATTTTAAGAATGATGTTTAAACCTATTACTATATTATTTTATGCTTTTTTTGCAATTTCAGCAATTTGTGTAAATGCTTTTGCATCTGTTACAGCAAGTTCAGCTAACATCTTTCTATTGATTGTTACATTTGCCTTTTTTAATCCATCAATTAGTTTACTGTAAGTTAAACCATTTTGTCTTGCTGCTGCATTAATTCTTGTAATCCATAATTTTCTAAAATTACTTTTTTTATCTTTTCTACCTATGTATGCATACATTCCAGATTTCATAACAGCTTGTTTTGCCATTCTAAATCTATAATGTTTTGCTCCATAATATCCTTTTGCTTGTTTTAGAATCTTTTTATGTTTTTTACGAGTAATTCTCGCAGTTTTTACTCTTGCCATTTTTTTCAACTCCTATTCTTTTTTATTATATTTTATATTTTATATTTTATATTTTAAATTTAAATCAAAAACGAGTAATACTAGGCAGACAAATTAATAAATATAGAAGGCGTACTATTTGTACGTCAAGATATTTATTAATAAAGTCTAACGACGTAGTACGAAGTTTTTCATTTAAATTTTAGCCACCATATGGCATAAGTTTTTTAATACCTTCTTTGCATGTTTTATCTGCATATGCATTTTGTATTTTTCCTGATTTTTTTTGTCTTTTGGTTTTATTTGCAAGTAAATGTCTTCTATTTGACTTTGTTCTTTTTACTTTTCCTGTAGCAGTTAAGCTATATCTTTTTTTAGCTGCTTTGTTTGTTTTTAATTTTGCCATTTTTAATAACTCCCTTCCTTAATTTCATTTTGCATATATTATTTATTTGATAAAATAATAAACATATTTTTACCTTCTAAAAAAGGTTTTTTTTCTGGAATAGCAATATCTGATAAATCTTCTATAAATTTATTTAATATTGTTTCTCCTTGTTTTACATAGTTTAATTCTCTTCCTCTAAATCGAACTGTTATTTTTACTTTTGCGCCATCTTCTAAAAATTTTCTAGCATTTTTTACTTTAAAATTAAAATCATGTTCTTCAGTGTTTGGCGTTACACGTATTTCTTTTAATTCAAATGCTTTTTGCTTTTTCTTAGCTTCTTTTTCTTTTTTGGCTTGTTCAAATTTGTATTTACCATAATTCATAATTTTACATACTGGTGGATTCCCTGTTGGTGCAACTAAAACTAAATCTAAATTTTTTTCATTAGCAATGTCTAGTGCTTTTTTTGAATCCATTATTCCCAATTTTTGACCATTTTCGTCGATTAATTGAAGTTCATTTAAACGTATTCTTTCATTAATTGGTAATTCTTGCTTTATTTTTCAACACCTCACTTAAAATATAAAAGATTGTCTTTTAAGACAATCCACCTACAATATTATCTACTCGATAATATTTATTAAAATTACTTTTAATAACCTTTTTCCTTAATTGGATAAGGTGAGAAGTGGATTTCTTCTTCTTTCGACTTATTTATAATACACTATTTTTTCTATTTTGTCAAGAGTTTTATATATTTTTTTCTCTTATATAAGGAGAAAGAGAAACTCTGAAATTTCAAAGTTCTCTTTTCCTTTTTTGTGTTTGAGACCAAATTAATCTACATTTACTCAATATAAAGAGTTACACGAAAACCAGTAGGATTAATGTTACTAATAGGATAGTTAGAATGTCGACAACTTGCTGGACAAGTGTATCCGATACTGTAATGATTACCACCACGGAAAACACTCAACAAACTACCTTTTTGTTCTTGAGTCCACTCAGTCACATTACCTGAAAATCCATAGATGTTATTTATACATCCATCTTCTCCTGTTTTAACTATTCTATTTTGATAATTCTCGTTATTAACGTAGTTTCCCAATTTTGTTGAATCCTTAACAATCTCATCAATAGTTACTGTACCAGACTCAATTACCCACTTACTTCGAGTGTCATATTCAGCTCCATACATCAAATGACTTGTAACTGTTTTGCTTTTTACCATAGTACTTGCAATTTCTTTTGCAGACAAAAAGCTTAGACTCGACCAAGGATATACACCTTTTACAGACCTTGGTTTTTCAGTTTTTTCATCTTTAGAAATATCATAGCGTGAACTATAATATCCTCCATATTTATCGATGCTTTTCTTTTGAAAAAAGAAGTCACTAACCAATGGTTCATGATATTCACTCTCTGAAAATTCATCATTTTGATAATTCATTCTTCCGAATTTTTCGTTAAAGTGAATTCCATCAAGTGTAGCATTAGCTGTCAGTAATTCTACTGGAGTCCATACAAATTGATCATATGTCCTCTTCAAAGTTTCAACCTCATGCGGATTTTTCCAGTTAATAACACTTACTTTTGCCTCTGGAATATGGTAGATAACTAAACCATTATCTTTTCCCCAAATGATATTCTCCTTTGCTACTCCAGATACTGTCCAACCTTGTGGAACTATAGCTTTGTTTCCATCATTATCTGTATACACAGATAAAAACTCTGCATATTCCCCAGCCGATACAGTTGGAAGTATTGAATAAACATCGTTCTGAGCTTTTATAATTAGCTCTCCATTTGTTCCTTTTGAGAAATTAAAGGTTATACCTTTTTCTGCCTCAAACACAATTTTTTCATACCGTTTCATTGTTATACCTCCTTAAGTAATCTTTACAACGGTTTCAAAATAGATATTGCTATCATTAACATAATATCACATTTTACTATATTTTGCAACTTTGATTTTCCTTATAAAAACATTTTTTACTATATACTTGTAAATAGGTTTATTCTTTTTTTGTTATCATTTTTAGGGCTTTTGGTCTTTCTACCATAATTACATGACCACATCCTAGACATTTTAATTTAAAGTCTACCCCAATTCTTATAATTTCCCATAGTTTGCTTCCACATGGGTGAACTTTTTTTGTCCTTACAATATCTCCTATTTTATATTCCATAATTACCTCATTATATAAAAATTAACACTAATTATTTAATCATTTCTTTAACTAATAATATATAAATATTTTGTTATTTTTGCGAGCGCGTCGTGGGGACCGCTGAGGGCTGTTCGAGCAAAGCGAGCTACAGCGCCAGTGGGAGAGCATCGAGTAAAAATAAAAGAAATATTTATATATTATTAGTTCATCACTTACTTATCAGTTTATAATTTAATTTCTTTTAGTCTTTTTACAACACTATTTTCACCTAACACTTGCATAATTTCATACATGTCTGGTGTATTTGCTCTTGCAGTTAATGCAATTCTAATTACTGTACTTACATCCCCTACATGTCCTTTATATTTTTCAGGTTCTTGTTTATACATTTTTACTTCTCTTGCATATCCTAACTCTTCAGCTAAATCTTTTATTTTATCAAACCAAGTTTGCTTATCATCTTCTATATTAAAATATTTTTCTAAATATAAAGAAATAATTTTTTTAATTTCTTCTTTATCTTGAATTTTTTGAAATTCATATGTATGTTCTTTTGAAAAATATACATCATCATACATATATTCAATATTTTCTTTTACATCTGACCATTTTGCAATATCTTTTCTTGGCTTTTCATTACCTCTTTCAATTCCAAGTACACAAAGAGTATAATCTTTGTCTTTTTCAAGTAATTGTTTTAAGTCTTTATCATAAGAATTTGCCCATTTAATAGTTTCTTCATATACTTCTTCCTTTGTATATTTAGAAATAACAGTTTTAGATATATCTAAAAGTTTTATCATATCAAATAGTGCTCCACTTACTCCCATTTTGTTTAGTTGCAAATTAAATTCTTCTAATTTAGCATTTTTATTTGCTTTTCTCCATTGTTCAAAATTAGAGTTTGCAATGTTTAGTAGATATTCCTTTACAGCTTCATCTGGAATACCTTCTTTTGCATAAAATTCTACAGCAGATTCTGGATCTTTTCTTTTACTTAACTTTCTTTTATTGCCATTTTCCTCTTTCATAATTGGAGCAAGATGTGCATATTTTGGTGCTTTAAAGCCTAATGTTTGAAATAGTTGCAAATGAAGTGGCACAGAAGATAGCCATTCATCTCCTCTTATTACTAAAGTTGTACCCATTAAATGGTCATCTATAGCATGTGCAAAATGATAAGTTGGAAGACCATCAGATTTAATAATAACTATATCTTGGTCATTTTCTGGGAAATCAACATTTCCTTTTATTAAATCATGATGTTTTATTTTTTTATCTTCTCTTCCCATAGATTTTAATCTAATAATATATGAATCTCCATTTTTTATTTTTTCTATTACCTCATCTAATGGCTTTTCTCTCCATGTAGCCCATACTCCATAATAGCCTGGTCTTACTTTTGCTTCTTCTTGTTTTTTTCTCATTTGGTCTAATTCTTCTGGTGAATCAAAACATGGATATGCTAAATGTTTTTCTATTAAATCTTTAGCATATGCTTGGTAAATTTCTTTTCTTAAAGATTGTTTATATGGACCATAATTACCTATTTCATTTTCTTCATCTATCATTCCTTCATCTGGTAACATGTTAAAGTCTCTTAATGCTTTTACAATTCCAGCTACACCATTTTCTACTTCTCTTTTTTGATCTGTATCTTCTACTCTTAAGAAAAACACTCCTTCTGTTTGGTTTGCAAGTTTTTTTGCAATCAAACTTTGATATAATCCACCAATATGCACAAAACCTGTTGGACTTGGTGCATATCTTGTAACTATAGCTCCTTCTTTTAAATTTCTTTTTGGATATTTTTCTTCGTAATATTCAACTGGTTTTACATTTGGAAAAATTAAATTTGCTAAATCTTTATAATCCATATTTTTCATCTCCTAAACTTCTAAAATAATTGGTAAAATCATTGGGTTTCTTTTTGTTTTTTGATAAATATAATCTCTTAATCCATCTTTTAAAGTTGATTTCATATTTGACCATTGACTAATATTTTTTTGTTCACATTCTGCAAGTAAATCTCTTGCAACTTTTTTTACTTCATCCATTAAATTTTCAGATTCTCTTACATATACAAATCCTCTAGATATAATATCTGGACCTGATGTAATTTGTTTTGTTACAGCATCCATTCCAATTGCTACTATTATTAATCCATCTTGTGATAAATGTTGTCTATCTCTTAATACAATATTTCCAACATCTCCTACACCTAATCCATCAATTAAAATTTTCCCAGCTGGTACTGTCTCTGTCATCTTTGCAGAATTTCTTCCAAGTTCTAATACTCTACCATTAGACATAAGAAAAATATTTTCTTCTGGTATTCCCATTTTCTTTGCTGTTTCTGCATGTGCCCTTAATTGTCTATATTCACCATGAACAGGTATAAAATATTTTGGTCTTACAAGTGATAACATAAGTTTTTGTTCTTCTTGACATCCATGTCCTGAAACATGTATTGGTTCTAATGCACTATATATTACCTCTGCACCAAGTTTCATTAAATCATCTATAACTTTAGATACCAATTTTTCGTTTCCTGGAATAGGAGTTGCAGATATAATAATTAAATCATTTGGTGTAATTTCAACTTTTCTATGTTCTGATGCTGCCATTCTAGATAAAGCTGCCATTGGCTCTCCTTGACTTCCTGTTGTAATTATTACCAATTGTTCATCTTTATAGTTTTTAATCATATCAATATCTATAAAAATATTTTTTGGTGCATCAATATATCCTAATTCACATGCAGTATCTATCATATTCATCATGCTTCTACCACATACTGCAATTTTTCTTCCATATTGTACTGCAGAATTTACAATTTGCTGTACTCTGTGAACATTAGTTGCAAATGTTGCAACTATAATTCTTTTCGTGCAATCTAAAAATAATCTTTCAAATACATCCCCTACTGTACTTTCAGACATTGTATATCCTGGTCTTTCAGCATTAGTGCTGTCTGACATTAATGCTAACACTCCTTTATTTCCAAGCTCTGCAAGTCTTCCAAAATTCATTATTTTTCCATCTATTGGAGTATAATCTATTTTAAAATCTCCAGTATGCAAAATAACACCAACTGGTGTGTGTATTGCTAAAGCACATGAGTCTGGTATACTGTGTGAACTTTGAATAAATTCTACCTTAAATTTACCTACTGTTATTTTATCACCTTGTTTTACAACATTTAATTTTGCACTGTTTACTAATTTATGTTCTTCTAATTTATTGCTAATTAATCCACATGTTAATTTTGTACCATAAATTGGAATATTTATTTGTTTTAATAAATATGGAATTGAACCAATATGATCTTCGTGTCCATGTGTAATAAACAATCCCTTTATTTTACTTTGATTTTTTTCTAAATAAGTCATATCAGGGATTACTAAGTCTATTCCTAACATATCATCTGTCGGAAATGCTAGACCACAATCCACAATAATCATTTCATCTTCATATTCAAAAACAGTCATGTTTTTTCCAATTTCTAGTAAGCCTCCTAGTGGTATTATTTTTATAGTACTATTTTTAAAAATTGACTTATCTTTTTCTTTAATATTTCTTGTACCTCTTCTGGTTCTAGCTACGGTTGTAGTTTTTTTGTTTTCTGCATTTTCTTGTTTATTTAAATTTTCTTTTGCTAAATTTTCTACTTCTTTCTTATCTGCTTGAATTGCTTCCTTTTTTTTCCTTGACATATAAGGTCTTTTAGTATATGGCCTTTTTACCTCTGACCTTACTTCTTTAGTATTTTCATCATTATTCATATTTTTAAAAAAACCTCTCTTTCTTTTTTTCATAGTTTTTCAAGAGGCTATCTCTTAGCCTCCTTAAATATTTTTATTATTCCGAACACATTAAAATAAAAACATACATCTTATTTGCAAATTAAAATTTATAATAGCATATAAGAAATCTCTTCTTTACCTATATTTTGGTAACAATTGGTTAATATTATACAATATTTTTTTATATTTGTCAAATAAAAATGCTTTGAACTTAGCCCAATAGCAAATTCAAAGCATTTTTTAACATTTTATAATTAAAAATATTATTCTATTACAATTTTATCTTCTTCTAATTTTACTTTGGCTTTTTTTCTTGTAGTTAACTTTCCATCTAATATTGCCTCTGCTAGTTTATCTTCTAACTCACTTTGTATTGTTCTTCTAAGTGGTCTTGCACCATAAGCTTTATCTACTCCCTTTTTGCTTAAATATTCTTTTACATCATCTGATATTTCTATTTTGTAGTTTTGTTCTTTTAATCTGTTTTCTACTTGTTTTAGCATTATTTCTAATATGTCTTTAATATCATTTTGTGTTAGTTTATGGAATACTATAATTTCATCAATACGATTTATAAACTCTGGTCTAAATTCTTTTTTTAGCTCATCTGTAACTGATTTTTTAATATTTTCATATTCTTTTTGTTCTTCTTGCGCTTCTTTGTTTACAAATCCTAGTGTTTTTTGTTCTGTTATAAATCTTGCACCAACATTAGATGTCATAATAATTACAGAATTTTTAAAGTTTACAGTCCTTCCTTGGCTATCTGTTAATCTTCCATCTTCTAATATTTGAAGTAGCATATTCATTACATCAGGATGTGCCTTTTCTATTTCATCAAAAAGAATAACTGAATATGGCTTTCTTCTTATTTTTTCAGTTAATTGTCCACCTTCGTCAAATCCTACATATCCAGGAGGTGATCCAATTAATTTAGATACAGAATGACCTTCCATATATTCTGACATATCAATTCTTATCATAGCATTTTCATCACCAAATAATGCTTCTGCTAGTGCTTTAGATAATTCTGTTTTTCCAACTCCAGTAGGGCCTAAAAATAAGAATGAACCTATTGGTCTATTGGGATCTTTTAATCCTACTCTTCCTCTTCTAATTGCTTTTGCAACTGCACTTACTGCTTCTTCTTGTCCAATTACTCTTTTATGAAGTGTTTCTTCTAAATTTTTTAATTTTTCATTTTCATCTTGACTAATTTTTTTAACTGGTATTTTAGTCCATCTAGCAATTACTTCTGCAATATCTTCTCTAGTAAGTGTACTTAAAGATTTTGTATTTTTTTCTTTCCATTTTTCTTGTTCTTTTTTAAGTTTTTCATTTTTTTCTTTTAGCTTGTCTCTTAATGATGCTGCCTTTTCAAATTCTTGCATTTTAATTGCTTCTTCTTTTTGTGCTTGTATATCATTTATAGATTCCTCTAATTTTTTTAAATCTTCTGGTCTACTGTATTTTCTCATACGTATACTAGATGCTGCTTCATCTATTAAATCTATTGCTTTATCTGGCAAGAATCTGTCATTAATATATCTTACAGATAACTCTACTGCAGCTTCAATTGCTTGTTTTGTAATTTGGACATTATGATGTGCTTCATATTTATCACGTATTCCCTCTAATATTTTAATTGTATCTTCTGCAGATGGCTCTTGCATTATAACAGGACTAAATCTTCTTTCTAATGCTGCATCTTTTTCTATATATTTTCTATATTCATTTAAAGTAGTGGCACCAATTAATTGAATTTCACCTCTTGTAAGTAATGGTTTTAAAATGTTTGCAGCATCAATTGCTCCTTCTGCTGCTCCTGCCCCAACAATTGTATGAATTTCGTCAATAAATAAAATAACATCTCCTGCTTTTTTCACCTCTGCTAATG
This sequence comes from uncultured Clostridia bacterium, assembly GCA_947631785.1. Classification (GTDB taxonomy): domain Bacteria; phylum Bacillota; class Clostridia; order TANB77; family CAG-508; genus CANRMR01. The sequence goes on from CANRMR010000015.1 coordinate 38,960, forward strand.
CTTTTTTAATACGTTCTTCAAAATCACCTCTATATTTTGCACCTGCTACCATACCAGAAATATCAATAGAAACAAGTCTTTTATTTTTAAGCATTTCTGGTACATCTTCCGCTACTATTCTTTCTGCTATTCCTTCTACAGCAGCAGTTTTTCCTACACCAGGCTCTCCAATTAAACAAGGATTATTTTTAGTTCTTCTTGATAAAATTTGAATAACTCTTTCCATTTCTTCTTTTCTACCAACAATTGGATCTAGTTTTCCTTCTCTTGCTCTTTTTGTTAAATCTGTTCCAAACTGATTTAAAGTAGGTGTTGAATTATAACTTCCATTTGCTTTAGAAGTTTTTTCTCCCCCAATTTTTGCATCATTTTGTTCCTCATTTAATAATTTTATCATTTCATTATATAATTTTTGAGGATTTACTTGCAGATCTAATAAAATACGAACTGCAATGCTATCTGCTTCTCTCATAATACCCATAAGTAAATTTTCTGTACCAATATAATCAGAACCAATTTTCTTTGCTTCTCGAAAAGCATTTTCAATTACTCTTTTTGTTCTAGGAGTAAATCCTACAGTATCTTCTGCACTATTTTCCTCTCTTCCAATTAGCTCTTCAATTTCTTCTAATACTTTTTTAGGTGTAACATCTTGGTTTTCTAATACTTTTGCTGCAACACCTTTTTCATCTTTTACCAAACCATATAATATATGTTCTGTTCCAATATAATTATGCCCTAATTCTATAGCAATTTGATTTGCAATCTCTAGCACATTTTGTGCTCTATTTGTAAATTTATATGTCATTAAAACTTACCTCCTTTATTATTTTTTATGGAATGTTCATTAAAATGAACCTCTACAAAATTTATTCATCAATAATTTGTTTAATAACATTTGCACGACTAATATCTCTTTCATATGCATCTTGCTTTTTTCCAATAAATTTTTGCAAATTTGCAGGTTTTGTATATAACTGCATTTTCTTTATTTTAGCATCATTTAATTCATTTAAAATACCAAAATCTGTTCCAAGCTTTACATCTGCAAGAATTTTTTCACACTCTGAAGAAGAAATTTTTCTGCAATATTTTAAAATACCATATGCTCTATATACTTTATCTTCTAATTCCAATTCATTTTTTCCAAGCAATTTTCTTGCTAATCTTTCTTGCTCTATAATTTTTTCAGTTATTTGTTTTATATTTTTAGCAAGCTGTTCTTCACTTATTCCCAATGTTTGTTTATTAGAAATTTGGTAAATATTTGCTGAAGTTTTACTTCCTTCTCCATAAATTCCCCTTATATTCATACCTAAATTTTGAACAACTTCTAGCACCTTTCTAATGTTTCCTGTTTTATCTAAAGCAGTAAGCTGTGCCATAATAGAAATTCTCATACCTGTTCCAAAGTTTGTAGGACAACTTGTAATAAAGCCATATTTTTCACTATAATCATAAGGAAGTAATTTTCCTATTTTATTTTCAATTTCAATTGCTAAGTTTTTTGCCTCTTCTATTGCAAGTCCACTACTAAAAACCTGAAGTCTTATATGGTCTTCCTCATTTATCATAATGCATATATTTTCTTCATCATTTAATAAAATAGCTGTTTGTCTTTTATCATCCATTGCAAACTCTGGACTAATTAAATGTTTTTCTACTAAAGTCATTTTAGTAAGATCGTCTATATCTTTTAATTCTAAAAATTTTAAGCCATATCCAATTTGAGGTGTAATTTCTTTTATTTTGCTTAGTAATGCCTTTTCATCTTCTTTACTTTGTTTTAATTTATATGGAAATCCTTTAATATTTCTTGCTATTCTAACTCTAGTACTAATAATTACATCATTTTCTTTTCCACTTTCTAAATACCAACTTAACATTTTCTATCCTCCCTTATTTTTCTAGTTTTTTTATTTCATCTCTAATTTTTGCTGCATCTTCATATCTTTCTTCTTCTATAGCTTTTGTTTGTTCCTTTTTAAGCTGTTTTAATTTTTCCTGTTTTTCATCTGCTACTTCATCTTTTTTTATTTTAGAAACAGGTAATCCTTCTCCAATTTGCTCTTTATATGCAATTCCTTTATGTCTAGATGTACCATGTACATTTTGTAAAATAGAGTTTAATAAATTTTCAAATGTTTCAGAACATTTGCCACAACCTAATTTTCCATTGTTTATAAATTCATCATATGTCATACCACATTCAGGACATTTTAGTTCTTTTTTTGGATTAAAGGTTGGAAAAAAGTCTTCTGCATCTTCTAAGTAATCTCCTAAAAAGCTAGAAAAACTAATTGGCATGTTAAAATCAAAATGTTCTAACCCCATTTTCTTACTACATTCTTCGCACAAAACCATTTCCTTTTTTACTCCATTTATAATTTGAGTATATCTTACATTTGCTTCTCTTTCACCACAATTTTGACATTTCATAGAAAACCATCCTTTCTTTATTTTTATCTTTGACTTTCTTTGACCTTTATAAAAATTATACTACTTATAATTTTATTTTCAATGTTTATTATTTCTTGTTTTAGTTTATTTTATACGTATTATCTTTTATTATCTCTTTATTTCTTTTATTTTCTCTTATTAGAAAAAAATAAATATCCTATTACTTAAAGATATTTATTTTTCGTTTTTATTCGTTTATATCTTCTACTCCATATAACATTTTATCTATTTTATAATTTTGCATTACTTCGTCATCTGTTAAGGCTCTGTTGTATATTCTGACAGAATATATTGTGCCGTTTAGGAAGCTTACATCTGATGTATCTTTAAATGGATTTGTTCCTAATGCCATTATTGTGTTATTAGTTGTCTTTGTAATTTTTCCTATTTTTTCTTTCGAGTCTTTTTTCCCATTTTCAAATAAAGCAATTTCTTTTTGATTGTATTTTCCGGATATACTATATTTTACATTACTTTGTGAATTTGAACCATATGCTGCATCATACTCATTATTTATATTTAAAATTATCGCATTTTTTGTATTCCATACTACTAATCCATATCCTCCAGCCTGGCAATTACCCACTATATATGTCTCACCTTCAGCTATTTTATTATATTTTATAACTGCCTCTATAGTTATATTTTCATAATCCATTTGACCTATTCCAACCCAGTCATTTATCCCGTCAAAGTATAATCCATCTTCTGTCCATGTTGCTTCATGTAATGTTCCATTGTTGTTGTTTCCACTTAGGTCGTACCATTGGATTGCATTTTTGTCGTGTCCATTTTTTGTGTTTTTTACTGCATCATAGTGTAACATTAATCCGTCTTGTACATAGTCATCTAGCATTAGGTCTCTTGCTGCTAGGTCTAATTGTTCCTTTTCTTCTTTTGCTGCATTTTGGTATTTGTCTACAGCTTCTTTGCTTTTTTGGAATATTCCGTTTTGTCCTAAGGCTAGGTTTAAGGATACGCCTGCTAAGATAATTAGGATTATTACAGTGATAATTAAGGCAACCAATGTAATTGCTGCGGGTTGGTCAAGACCAATCCCTACGTTATTAGGGTTTTTCTTTTCAGATTGGGCACGGTGCCCCGAGGCTGTTGAAAAACAAGCATTATTTAATTAATGAAATTTTTAAAAATAATATATTT